>QIKL01000055.1 GCA_003231955.1 Candidatus Uhrbacteria bacterium
TTTCTTGGTTTGATGACGGATTATTTGGTGGTAGGGCAACAGGGCTTCCTGGAGGTCCAAGCGCTGGAGCTGTTCCTCCGTTACTGGCTTCGCTGAGCTGGGGTGGTGGCGTCGCTTGGGCATCACGAAATCCCATGCCGCTGGTTAGCATACTATTGTACTGTTGGTTTATGATCGGTTTGAGTAGAATGGGTTTTGGCGTGACCATGGAGGAGTTGATGGTCTTCAAAATGGTGTACAGCGCTATCACGAGAATGAGTCCTATAATTGCATCTTTAATAATCTTCTTTCCGCTTGTGATACTCTTGACGCTTGATCCGATAACATAGAGCACACCGCCGTAGACGATCATAATTGCGGCGGCGATAATGGAAATACCTATTAGATATTGGTAGACTGCGGAGATATACTGCGCAATAAAGGGAATTGCTAAATACAGATTACCATTTGTTCCAGGACTGGTTTTTGGTTGAGTCGAAAAGACTAGGCCGGGGATGGGTACTTCTAGGTTCGGGGCAATAAGCAGTGGTATATTGAGTTTTGAACTTTTCGGCGTATTGCTACTAGCCGTCGGGTTATATGTCAAAGCCGAAATAGGTCCGGTGGTACAAAGGCCATGTTCAGAGATAGGTTTGCACTGAGTGCTGTTTAATGCCGCCCTAGGGCAGGAAAAACCTTTTGATTTTCCGTAAGTCTCCGTGATTGAGGCACAAGAATTTGCGTTGCCAGTAAGACAAGCGCTTTCACTAGACGCAGATTGACACATGCAACAAACCGCCGCATCAACGGCTGTTACACTCAGCACCATCGTAAAAGACACGACAAAAGCACAGACGAGGAGAGTGCGGCGGAAGATATCCATAGGTTAAGTTGCCGGAGCTGGCTTACAAAAGTGTGCGTGGCAAGTTTCCCCATTTGGGCACTGTTCATTCTTGTTGCAGTATCCACCTTTGGCATGATGGCAGATATTGGCATACCCACATTTATTATTAGCCCAATTATGCCCACCATCGTATGCGGTGCAGTGGCATGCTTCTTTAGGTCCACAATCAGCTTTGGAGCTACAAGATTTGAATTGGTAGGGACGGATGATAGTTACAGGGCCACGGTAGTGTCTTCCAAATGCGTAGTTTTCGACATATTTCACAAATGTACCATGACCTTGAACACGCATTCCACCAATAGACACTTTGAAATTGAATCCAGCACCACGTATCTTTGATCCGACGGTTCCGTCCGCAGCTACTCCACCACCCATCTCGATAATATCGAATGGAACGTCAGCCCGTCCGCCTGTATACATAAAATTGTGATTAGTTCCTAGGTTGCCCATGTCGACGATATCGCCAAATTTAACTGGGTGGGCACTGAGTTGTTTTTCAAAACTTTTTGCGTTTTTAGCTTTATAGACGATGACATCGGGGAAGTTTTTTCCACGATTAGCCCATGCAATAATGGATTGGAATGGCCGACTTGTTTTAGCTCCTGCGCAGCTATAGATCTGTGCAAGTGTTGATCCGCAATCTCCGCCAAAAATTCCACCATTCTGCAATCTACCAACAAAATCTTTGGTATACTGCGCTTTTATTTTTTTGTAGCAGGTCCCTGCGGCGGGTATTAAATCGTGGTTCTTCTTAGTGCCTACATTTATCGTACCCCATACGAAAGCAGAGATTTCAGGATTATTAGTAGGTGGGTGATAATCTTTATAGAATTTATTTTTTCCTATGGAATTCCAAGCAGCTTTGCAACCAGGATACCAATCAACATGACCCAAGACTCTTTTTACACTGTGTAAAAAGAAGGGAAAGTCGCCCGCGCCAGAAAAAATATGGCCAGTTGTAAGATTCGTGTATGCGGTGCGGATATAGGCACATCCGTGTTCATCAATGCAGACCTTTTTGAAGCCGAGGACAGCGCGAACGAGTGCTGGGATTTTTTCATCATAATTTTTTAACTTTGTCGCATCGGTCTTAGGTGTGCAATATGTCGCCAGACGTTGATAGGGTTTTAACTTGAAACCTTCCTGTCCTTCTTCTGTCGGGGAAGGGACGACCGATTCTGGCGGTGGATTAAGTTCTTTTGAAGGCGGACCACTAGATGGAAGGGGAATGGTACTTCCTGGAGGTCCGAGTGCCGGAGCTGTTCCTCCGCTGCTAACTTCATTAATCTCTGGCGACGGCGGTGCTTGGGTGTCACTAAATCCCATCCCGTTGGTTAGCATGTACTGGTACTGTTGGTTTACAATCGGTTTGAGTAAAATAGGTTTTGGCGTAACCATAGAGGAGTTAATGGTTTTCAGAATAGTGTACATTGCTATCACAAGAAAGAGTCCTATAATTGCATCTTTAATAATCTCTTTTCCATTGGTGATGGTCATCATGCTTGACCCAATAATATAAAGCACACCGCCGTAGACGATCATAATTGCGGCGGCGATGATAGAGATGCCTATCAAATATTGGTAGATTGCTGAGATATATTGTGCAATGAAAGGGACGGCCAAATGTAGGTCTCCGTTTGCTCCAGGACTGAATTGTGGTTGAGTCGAAAAGACTAGGCCTGGGATAGGTACTCCCAGTTTTGGGGCGATGAGCGGAGGTTGACCTAAGGTTGTGTTCGCTGCCAAAGCTGAAAAAAATGGGAATGCAATTACAAATAAACTTGCGATAGCCACAGCCGTGGCGACAGCGATACATCGCCGGTGGAATTTTAATCGTATCCATCCGGTCTGGGTCATAGGGTCAGGATTCTAGGAACGCATTGATTGCGGATCGCAGCTTTTTTTCGGTGATCGCTCCGATGAAGGCTTCGGTCCCGACAAAAATTGTTGGTGCTCGGCTGAATCCGTCGCCGCGTGCTTGATTTATTTCGTGCGTGATGCCAGCGGAGATCGACGGATCTGCGCGACACCCAGAGAGTTGTCCGATATTAAGTTGGAGATTTTCCGCGATGGATGTGTAGGTGAGCTTATTAAGTTTTGGAGCGGCAAGAAGCTCATCATGTGCTTCCCAATATTTTCCTTGTTTCCCCGCACAATAGGCAAAAATGGCGGCGTTTAGAGCCTGCGGGTGGTTTGTGGTGATCGGAAAATCGTGCCACACGAAACGAACATCACCATGGTAAGTGGCAATGACACGATTCAAGATCGGCGCCATAGTTTTGCAGGCATCGCATTGATAGTCGCCATATTCGATGACGGACATTGTTGATGTTGGTCCGCCATATCGGACGTTGTCCGTCGTTAGAAGCGCTGGTGGATGGAGTTGGGATGGAGGAAGCTGCTTTGGAAGGATTACGTTTGCAATTGCCTGTGGCGGAGCGCCGCTCGTGAACGTGTCGTGTGCCTGTGTGGTAATGTGCCAAATCATATATCCACTCATGCCAAAAAATAGGAGAACAATCACGATAAGGAGAATGATACGCTGGCGGTTCATACGATTTTTTATAGGTCGTAACTATAAAGTTTTCCAGATTGTGCATCGGTGAAAATAAGTTTGGTCTTATCATTACTCAAAACAGGATTTTGGATTGGGTGGGTCTGGTCTGGTGTGCTGATCTTAGTTGAAATGCCAGATTGTAGGTCGATTTTATAAACGTCGTCGGGTAGTGTAGTAAAATCAGATCTTTCTAGGCCTGCATTCGCTGGAAGACCTTGTGGAACTCCGCAATACAGTTCTGTTTCGTTTGCCCAAACACATTTATCCGCCCATGTTTTTACTTGAAGATTTCGCCTGTTTGCGCCCATATGTGCTGGATCTGATTCAGAGACCCATAAATCTGGCCTACCGTTAGAAAATGGACCCCATACACTGTATAAGATGTGTTTGCCAGATGGCGACCAGTTTGGCAGAAAACCTGCGCCTGGTGCGATAATGGATTTAAAGTTTTCGTGATTTTGACCGATAAAAAGAACTTCTTGTTGTAATGTTCCGCCTTGCGGACTTCCTGTGAATGAATATCCTACAATTTGACTGGATGGATTCCAGTCGACCGTCATGAGATCCGCATTATCGCCAAGAGGTTCAATCGCTTTTGCTTCTGTACCGTCCGGTTTGCTGATAAAGAGGAATCGGTTATCTGGATCAAGGCCGATGCTTTTAGCCGCGACCACCGCATCGTTGGATGCGAAGTCAAATCCAGACCAGTGTGATGGAAGTCGGACCTGTCGCTGGCTGGTAAAGTTGTAGTAGATCTTTGATCCATCGGGAAATCGCATAATAGCCTGATCGGTTTTATTTCCCCAGTCCACGTTGCTTACGTTATAGAATTGTTTGTCAGACATGAGTGTAACCGCACCATTATTGTTCACTTTATAGAACCGTCCGTCATCTGGATTATAAAATCGTTGGCCGTTTCCATTCGGGGACGGGGAGAGGTCTTGCGTTAGTCCGTCATGAAGAAGATGGACGCGTGCCGCTGCTTGCGGAAGGCCGGTAGGGGCGGTTCCTGGAATAGTTCCAGCTCCTGGAATACCAGGGACGGTTGGTGTTGTAGTTATTTTGGCTCCAGAGCCTGCGCCAGCGGAAGGAAGTTGGCCGGAGCTGCTGTTCGGTGCCGGTGCTGGTATGGCTGATGGAGTTTGTGCCTGGAAAAACAATGTAAACAAGAGATATCCTACGCCGATGGAAAAAGTTATGAAGAATACGGCAAAAATGAATTTTTTTGTACGATCGGTCATAGACATAAAGTATATCGTGTTTGAGCGGCGTCGGGTAGGTCTTATTCCATCATTTCATAATGGAACTTACGATTCCAATTACGTGGCCCATGCCGAACATTCCGAGGATGGTAAAAACACCCCCTATTATGAGAATGATGGGAAAGGTACAAAAACAAAGTGGTGGCATAAAAAGCATGTTGCCGCACATGAAGATGTCGAGGCAGACCGTGGCGACATCTTCAATAAATGATTGTTCAAATATTTCACCAAGTTGAAGTGCTTTCTGTCCAGCTTGATTGTCTTTCTCAGTATAGGTCTTTACAGATTTTAGGAAATATTTAAACAAGAGCTGAAGATTCATCTGGACAATAAGTAGAATGATCGGGATGATTACCTCGGATCCAGCAACTTCAGTCCCTTCAAGGACTCCACGGATAGATGTACTTGTAGCTTTTTCTCCCATCTTCACCATTTTTTTTGTGAGCTTTTTAACTTGCTTTTGTAATTGTTCCTTGGCGCGTTTTTTTAGGCGATCCTTCGTCATGTCTAGCATTTGATGTCTGTTGAGTTCCATCGCGCGGCGTTCTTCCTCGATCGGTCCGTCTGTCCCTTTTTCTTTTGGTGAGGAAATTGCTGGGGCAGCGCTTTGGGGAGCGGCAGTTGCAGGGATTCCTCTGGCAGAGAGTCTAGATCCGCCAGGCATTGTGGATGCGCCAACAAATTGTTGTGCCGCGATTAATTGTTGTTCATCAAGCGCGCGCATTCGTTCTGCCTCTTCAGTTGTTGTAAGCGGTGCGGCTTCTTCTTCTCCCGCATACGGTGGTTCAACCGTCGGACCTTTTGCGGCATAGGAGGGAAATTCTGAAAGTGCGGATGCTCCTCTGTTTTTTGCGCCATCCAGTGCAATACTGTTGTCGCTCAAAACGGTATCGCCAGAGAGTGTGGGAATTTCTTCGGAAGGGTATTTTTCTTCTGCCGCTTGATGTCTATCGCGCTGTTGAAGGTTGGTGAGATGCATAGCCCTGCCGAGCGGTCCTGAAGCGCCAATGGGAACGCTACTACTTCTTCTAGAAAGCGTTTGTCCGCTGTTGTGGATTGTCGGCGGCGGGGCTGGCGCTTGAGGGGCGGCCTCTGGGCGTGCACCTTCGTCCGCCGATGGTGCAGGCATGATGTGGCGTTCTGGTTCGTCGCGTTCACGTCTATTGTTTTCTTGGAGAAGACTTGCGAGGCCTCGGTCGACTTCTTTTTGGGAGATTTTTGGAGCCGCGCTAGGTGTCACGTCGGAAGTCTCCACGCCTGCATCTTGTTTCCATTGAGTAAAGATTGAATTATTTTCCGTATCTGTGGGGAGTTCAAGACCTTGTTCGATTCCCGGCGCATACATGCTCGCATAGAATGCCAGATCTCTGAGTTGTTCGTTGTTAGGCTGGAGGGCAATCGTTTGTTGTAAGTCATTGGTTAGATTATTGTATTGTCGTTGGATTGTTTTTTGTGCACCAGGTCGAATTATCGCTCCGCCCTCGGGACGCGGAACGGTATTGGCACGTATTTGGTTTAAGATTTGCGCCGCTTGTTGACCAAGGTCTTGGAGTGTCGCTTGCATCGCGGCGGTATTAGTCGCGCTCATTGTCGCTGCTGCGGCTGCGGCGATAGGTGCGAGGGAAATTCCGGCGCCGCCAGTTATTGTTTTAGCAATGACATGGCCAGCCGTTGAATCCGAAGGCGCCGTACGAAGGTTCGTGATTGATGAGAGAAGCGATTGTTGTGCTGTATTAAACGCTTTGGCATCGATTTTTGGCGCCATTGTGGTATCCGCGTTTGGTGGATTGAGAGAAATTCGGTTCAGCTGATTTGTATATGCGTCAACTGATCCTCGAACTGAGGCGAGCTGGTTAAGGATTGGCTGAAGATCCGTCGAAACGGTCCCGCCTTTTGGAACGGATTGGTAGATTTCGTCCTCCATTGCCTCAGCCTCCGCGCCGAGCTTCCGAACATCCTGCACGCACGTTTCAATCGTGCGATGCATCGGCATGTTTTTCTGAGATTGTTTTTGATCGAAATCGAGGTGTTGTTTTCCGGCCTCCTCCAAACGAGCAGTAAGTTGCGAGATCCGTTTTTGGTATTTTGCCTGCGGAGGTTGTGCGTCGTGGTCCAACGCTCTTTTTTGATATTTTGATTGGACGGGTTCGTCTTCTGGTACGGCCTCGGTTTTTTTATGTGCTTTGTCGATAGCATCCCATGCGTTATCAATCTCTTTGAGGGACAGCTCGTTTCTTACAGCACGCCGTTCAATACCTGCACGCCCTTCGATTTCAGCTGATTTTCGTAGAGTAGTCTCTTCAGAGAGTTCTGTGGTTTTTTTTGACGTTTCAACCTTTTTTATCTTTTGAGTTTTGTGGACACTCTCCGCCTGTTCTTTTAATTTTGATTTCCAGGAGTTGAGATAATTTTTGAATGAACTACGTTTGGGATTAAAGGTTCCACCGCCCGGCAATGTAAGCTTGGTTAGATCTCCGCGGAGTAAGACTTTCTTGATATTGGTTAGACTTCCGACAACCTTTTGAAGCTCTTGATCCTCTGGATGGTCCGTCAGGAGCCCGCGCATTTTTGTGCGGATCTCGTCGAGTTTTGAAATTGCTTTCGTTCGCGCTTTTTGCCGTTTTTCATCGCGCCGTTTCCAATCCTGATACGACGAGTGTCTCCAATTTGTGTATCCGTCACGAAACTGCTGAAAATTTTGTAGAATACGATCTTGTAGTCGTGTCCGCTCCGAACGTGATGCTTTATCGTTTTGTCCTTTTAGCTCGTTCAACGCGCGGTATGCCTGCTGGAGTTGGAGATAAGGTTCACTAATCGAATTAGCGAGTGATGCAGCCCCTATCCCGCCGCCCATGAAAAGCTGGTTACCTAGCGTATCCATTGCCTGAGAGATCTGGTGCATGTCGTCACCGGCTTTTTTTGTCACATTTTCGGCCGCGTTTTCTGTGTGTGAGAGCTTATCAAGTCGATTTACGACCGTGTCGAGCGATTTTGTGTAGGTATCCAAAGAGAACCCAGCAGGCGGAGCTTGTACGATCGGTTCAATGGCGTCGCCCAGCTGATCGAGCGCACCGAGATCCTTGTTATTCATGCACCAGTCTCAGTATACCTGTTTGGCGCGGAAAACCGGAGGGCTTAGATTACGTGGAGTCCTTTTGAGGTTACTTTTAGGGAGACTTTTTTCTTTTTTGGGCGTTCCGAGAGAGATCGTGAGATCATAGCGGTGACTTCACGTTCTAAAAGTCTTCGGATAGCGCGTGCGCCTTCTTCTGGTGGAAGGGGTTGAGTGAGGAGCCATTCAAGAACATCGTCTCCAGCGGAACAGGCAACGCGTTGAGCTGTCTCTACACGTTTTAGGATCTCTGCGAGATCGCGCTCCAAAATATGCCGCAACTCCGTCCGCTGAAGCGGTTGATACACGATGATCCTGTCCAGTCGATTCAAAAATTCTGGACGGAAATGCTGTTTTAATTCTTCGGAGACGGATGATGCAAATTCCTCTGTATGATCACCGAACCCCATTGCTTTTTTGCCGAGGCGATCGCTTCCGACATTTGAAGTCAGAATAATGTAGGCATGGCGGAAGGTGACGGCTCGCCCAGTGCTGTCCGTAATCTTCCCGTCTTCCATAATCTGTAAGAGAATATTTTGGACGTCTTGATGTGCTTTTTCAAATTCATCAAAGAGGACCACGGCATGTGGTCGTTTACGAATTGCATCCGAGAGTTTGTTGGCGTCGCGGTATCCCACGTAGCCTGCAGGTGCACCGACAAGTTTAGAGACAGAATGTCCTTCGGAGAATTCTGACATATCGATTTTGATGAGTGCGTCTTCACGCCCGAAGAGTTCTTTTGCGAGCAGGCGTGCAGTCTCTGTTTTTCCTGTACCGGACGGACCCACAAGGAGCAACGCCGCTTTTGGACGTTCGGGATCTCCAAGACCAAGTCGTGATCGTGATACGATATCGGATACAGCGGCGAGTGCCGTATCCTGCCCGAAGATCTCATGGCGCAGGTTCCCATAGAGTGCGCTAAGTTGCTCGCGTTCACTTGCGCATACGGTTGTGAGCGGAACGCCAGTCATCCGTGCGATAACACGTGCAATATCTTCGGCATCCACTGTTGGCTTGTTCTTTGCAGCTTTAGCTTTAGCTTTGGTTTCCATCGTTGTATATTCTGTTTGTAGACGTTTGAGTGTCTCTTGGAGATCTTCTGCATTCGCAAGTTCACCATTACCGACGGCGTTTATTTTTGCCTCTTCCGCCGCTTGAATCGCGACTTCGAGTGAGCTTAGGCGTTCCGTATATTCGCTGGATTTTCGGCGGGCATTGACACTCGCTGCAGCTTCGTCGATGAGATCAATAGCTTTATCAGGAAAGAATCGGTCGGTCATGTAGCGTTCCGCAAGATGAATTGCGGCTTTAAATGTTCCTGGCGCGTAAGTAATAGAATGGTAGTCCGCGTAGAATGGTTCTAGACCTTTTAAAATCTCCATCGTCGCATCCTGCGTGGGCTCTTCAATTGTGACGGGCTGGAAGCGACGTTCAAGTGCGGCATCTGGTTCGATATGTTTTTTATATTCCGCCCAAGTTGTCGCACCAACGCAGCGGATCTCACCGCGGGCGAGTGCGGGTTTGAGGATATTCGCCGCATCGAGTGATCCTGATGTGGATCCAGCACCTACAATGTTATGAATTTCATCGATAAATAAGATGACATGGGGATCATTTTTTGCTTCGTCCATAACTTGTTTGAGACGAGCCTCAAATTCGCCGCGATACATTGTTCCTGCTACGGTGAGTGCAAGATCGAGAGATAGAATGCGTTTACCGCGGAGGATGTCTGGGACGTCATTCGCGGCAAGCCGTTTCGCGAGACCTTCGACGATTGCAGTCTTGCCCACGCCAGGCTCGCCGAGGAGAACGGGATTATTTTTGGTACGTCTGCAGAGGATCTCGATCATACGTTCAAGTTCAGTGTCACGTCCGACGACGGGATCTAAAAGATCTGCGATTTCTTTGCTTGTCAGTTCACGCGTGAATGCATCAAGAGCCGAGACGCGTTGAGCACGTTGGTTTTGCATGGGTCGCGATGCGTCCATGGGGTGCGCCGATTCGTCCATGTTATCAATGGTCTTACTGAGCTCAGGAAAACGCGACGTTGATTTTAGAACTTGAATAAGCTGTTCGCGGAGCGTACCGACATGAATGCCCTGCGCTTCAAAGAAGGCGCTGATGTCTGGATGGTTGCCTTCAAGGATCGCAGCGAGGAGGTGTTCCGTTCCGACATATTTATGCTCGTAGAGATGCGCAGTTAGTACGCACTTTTCAATAATATGTTTTACGGCGGGCGAAAGATCCGGCGTGGCGATTTTAGATTGGGAGTCGGGGAGTCCGCGGAATGCTATTTCGGCCTTTGAGATCGCTAAGTCCTGCTTCGTAAGAATTTCCGCACCGATTGATCCCTTTTCATGTAAAAGTCCTACAATAAGATCTCCAGGTTCAACAAGTTTGCGTCCATTTATGACCGCAAAACTCAACGCCTTTTGGAGCGCTTCTTTTAGATGAGTTGTAAAGCGTCCGAGGAGATCGGGGGAGAGCATAGGAAGGAAGAAAGAATCTATAAAAAAGTGGAAAGTTAGAATCTAGGATTTATATGTATCCTACGTTTTTTGAACGATTTTGGCTACCTTACGATTATGCATCGATAGGTTATTCATCAATAGTTTTTTGTCTATCGATTATCTTCCATCGCACGGAGCCTTTTAATACGACTATTTATAGGTGGATGCGTCGAGAATAGTCCGGCTAGGCGTTGGGAGACGTTGGCAGATGATGGCTCCGAGATCCAGAGATGATTCGTTGCTGGTGATGTGCGTTGCATGGGGATAGCTGCATCGCGGATTTTTTCAAGTGCCCGCGCTAGTCCTTCAGGATATCTTGTGAGAAGTGCGCCAGATGCATCGGCGAGATATTCCCTTCGCCGAGAGACGGCAAGCTTGATGAGTTGACCAATAAGTGGGGACAAGAGAAGAAAGGCGAGTCCAATAATGGCAAAAATTCCGCCGTCATCCTGTCCTCGTCGTCGTCCGAATCCGAAGAATAAGAATTGATGACCGATAATGGTAAGCGTACCGACGAGAACAATGACAAGCATCATGAGGCGGATGTCAAAGTCCTTTATGTGAGATATTTCATGTGCAAGGACACCCTCAAGTTCGGTTCGGTCCATGCTTAAGAGTAGACCGGTTGTGACTGCGATTGATGCGTGTTGCGGGTCGCGTCCTGTGGCGAATGCGTTCGGTGAGGCATCTTTGATAATGTATATGCGCGGCATGGGAAGGCCGCAGGTGATGCAGAGATTCTCAATTACGTTCCACAGTGTAGGGAACTGTGTGCGGTCGGTTATCTCGACAGCTCCGCTGGTTGAGAGTGCAATTTTGTCACCGGCATACCATGACACGAGCGTCATTCCGCACGAGATGACGAGGGCGATAATGAGCGGCACATATCCTGAGTCCGTTACCACATAGCCATACACCCACCCGGCGGTCGCAATGAGGCCAATAAAAAGAAAAATTAAGATCCATGATCGGCGTTTATTGGAATCGATCTGGGAGTACATAATTTAACGATATTATTTTGGTCGGAGTGAAAATGGAGTCAAGGGATCTCAATCGCAATATTGCAATAGAGATTCCTCAACTTCATTATCGTTTCGTTCAGAATTTTACCTGTGGATTGGCCTTTTCCGCTTCGGCGACCTCAAAGAAGTCGCGGGATTTAAAACCGATCGTATTGCCGATCATATTCGTCGGGAACACCTGTAGCTTAGTATTGAAGTCCCGGACGTTTCCGTTATAGAAGCGCCGTGCGGCTTGAATTTTGTCTTCCGTATCCGTTAGTTTTTGTTGAAGGTCAAGGAAATTTTGATTAGCCTTCAGTTCTGGATACGCTTCGGAGAGGGCAAAGATGCTTTTGAGTGTTGAACTCAGCATGTTTTCGGCTTGTGCCTTGTCCGCTGTGCCGGTTGCGTTCATCGCGGCAGAACGTGCTTGGGTGACTTTTTCAAATGTTCCGGCTTCGTGTGCGGCGTAACCTTTGACCGTCTCCATTAAGTTGGGGATGAGGTCGTAGCGGCGTTTGAGCTGAACATCAATGTCAGACCAAGCTTCATCTGTCCGATTCTTAAGAGTGATGAGACCATTATAGGCCAAGACGACCCATAGGGCGATCACGGCTAGGGCAATCAGAATCCAAGTAGTTGGACCCATATATTTGTGATGATTAAGTAAAGAATGATACGCTATAGAGCGTAGCGAAATTTTATCCTTTCGTCTAGTCGAAATTATGGAACAGTCTCTCGCGTCTGTATTTAAGGCCTATGATATCCGTGGCCTCTCGCCAGAACAGATTGATATAGCCTTTGCTAAACGCCTTGGAAAGGCAGTTGCTGCACATTTTCGTCCTAAAAAAGTTCTCGTGGGCCGGGATATGCGCGTGACTTCTTTTCCACTTGAATCCTCGCTTATTGATGCGTTGAACGCCTCTGGTGTTGATGTAGTCAGGATTGGTCTTTGTTCAACTCCAATGTTCAATATTCTTCTTGGTCTGGCGGATAATGCCTACGATTTGGGGATCATGATCACGGCCTCGCATAACCCGGGGAAGTATAACGGTTTTAAGATTGCGACTGGGGATTGTCAGCCGGTAGGTGAGGGGAGTGGAATGGAGGAAATACGTGATGCATTCTTTGCTGGTGCAGATGTTTCGTCCGATCATGTTGGTACGGCAGTGGACGACCCGGCTGCACGTGATCGGTATATTGATTATATTATTTCACTGGCGGATCTTCCTGCAGACATGCCTAATCTGAAGGTCGCAATTGATGCTGGGAATGGGATGGCTGGTGCGGTCTTGCCGCGTCTTCTTGCGAAACTTCCTTGGCTCGACGTGATTCCTTTGTACTTTGATCTCGACGGAACATTTCCAAATCATGAGGCAAATCCTTTAAAATCTGAGACACTTACAGATTTAAAACGCGTCGTCGTACAGGAAGGATGTATTGCAGGTGTGGCGTTTGATGGAGATGCGGACCGAGTCGGTTTTGTGGATGAACACGGAAAACAACTTTCAGGTGACCTGCTGACTGCATTTTTTGCACAAGAAATTTTGCAAAAGCATCCAGGCGCCCTCATGTATTATAACGTGAACTGTTCATGGACGGTTCCAGAAGTAATTGCAGAAAATGGCGGCCATTCCGAGATTTGTAAAGTGGGACACGCGAATATCAAGCGACGTATGCGCCGGTCTGGCGCTGTTTTTGCGGGGGAGACTTCTATGCATTTTTATTTCAAGGAGCTCTGGTACTGCGAATCTGGTGACTTGGCCATGCTGCTTTTGTTTCGTCGGTATGTTCACGAAGGGAAACCATTGTCCGAGCTATGGAAGCCATTAAGACGTTATGTTCATTCTGAAGAAATTAATTTTAAGGTTGCTGATAAACAGGGCGTGATCAATCGTCTGAAAAGTACATATGCGCCAAAAGCGTCAAAGGTTCTGGAGCTCGACGGTATTCGTTTGGAGTTTCGTGATCCGGCACATCCAGAGAACGATTGGTGGTTTGGTATCCGCGCGTCAAATACGGAGCCGCTTTTGCGTCTCAATGCCGAAGCTATGACTAAAGTATCATTGGATGTGCATCTTGCGGAATTAGAAAAACGTATTATGGCATGATCGGCATTTTTGATTCTGGTATCGGTGGCTTGACCGTCGTTCGTGAGTTGATGCGCGTTGCACCTCGCACATCATTTGTTTATCTTGGCGACACGGCACGAACGCCGTATGGGAACAAATCATCTAGAACCATTCGGAGATATGCGATAGAGGATGTACGTTATCTTATTTCACGCGGGGCGGAAACTATTATTGTCGCATGCAATACAGTGAGTGCAACGGCGATGGATACATTACGCATTGCATTTCCAAATATACGATTTATAGATGTTGTAACCCCGGCCGCCAAGGAAGCCGCGAAGATCACGCATGGTCGTATTGGTGTCGTGGGTACGCGCGCGACAATAGATTCCAAAATATATCAGCAATTACTTGAACACGCGGGGATTATAACGGCACAGGCATGCCCAATTTTTGTTCCTCTTATTGAAGAGGGGTGGAGTGATCGTTTGGAGACTAAGCGCATCGTTAGACACGAGCTTGCGCCATTAAAGCGTATGCGAGTCGATACGTTGATTCTTGGTTGTACTCATTATCCAATTTTTGAGTCTGTAATTCACAGCGTCATGGGAAAACGAGTTTTGATTGTGAACTCGGCTAGCGCTGTCGTCGAACAGATAGTACGTCAGGGCCTTTTGGTGCCAGCTTCTACTGATATACTCACGCAGATTTTTGCGTTCACAGATCCTGCATCTCATACGATTCGTCTTGCCGAACGCTGGATCGGTCGCGTAATCTCTATTGAGCTCGCTGATGTTGGAATTGTTTAAAATTCTTTAGCGTTTTTCCTCGACCTAGTCGGGACGTTGTGTTTTCGTGTAGTCTATCGTGTATGACCATTTTGATTTTCCTCGTCATTCTTTCAGTCCTAGTTTTGGTTCATGAGATTGGTCACTTTTTTACGGCTCGTATGTTTGGTGTTAAAGCGCAAGAATTTGGTTATGGGTTCCCGCCGCGCGTCATGGGATGGACACGAATTAGCGGTGCGTGGAAGCGTGTTCCGCCGAAGGATGATGCGGAGTATCCCAACACTATCTGGTCTATAAATTGGCTCCCATTTGGTGGGTTTGTCCGAATTAAAGGGGAACAGCCAGACGGGGTCAACGACGCAGACTCAATACACGCCAAGCCTATTTGGCAGCGAGTTGTAATTTTGGCCGCGGGCGTCACGATGAATTGGCTCCTTGCAATTGCGCTCTTTATGATTGTCTTTGCTTCTGGGACGCTGACGCTTTTGCAGGATCTTCCCTCAGGTGCGCATGTAACAGACCGGCAGACGTTAGTAACAGAGGTTCTCCCATCGTCTCCAGCAAGCGAGGCGGGTGTTAAGACAGGGGACGCACTTATCGCCGTGAATGGAAAAGTCGTGACATCTGCAGATGCTATTCGAGCGGCGATTATAGCCGCTGGGACAACGGAGGTTGATCTTACAATTCGTCGTGACCATACGGAACGAGATCTGCATATGACGCCGCGTATTATTGATACGATACATCATCCCGCTATTGGCGTCGCGTTGGGGAATGCGGGGATCGTCTCATTCAGCATCCCGCAGGCGTTTATCGAGGCTGTTCGATATACGGCCACACTTACAGTTGAGATTGTTCAGGCGTTGGGTGGAATTCTTCGTGATCTCGTGGTCACACATAACGTATCCAATGATGTATCTGGACCGGTTGGGATTGCGGTTTTAACTGGTCGAGTTGCGCGTCAGGGGTGGATGGCGCTTCTGTATTTTTCTGCGTATCTTTCAGTGAACCTCGCGATTATTAATCTCCTTCCGATTCCAGCGCTTGATGGCGGACGTATCTTCTTCCTTATTATCGAGAAGGTTCGGAGGAAGCCCATGAATCGTACATTGGAGATTAAAATTAATAACATTGCCTTCCTTATTCTTATCTTGTTAATTTTACTCGTGACGGTGCGGGATGTGATGCATCTAATAAGGTAGTGGACGATGCTGATATCTCTAAAAGAGTGAAAAATATCCCTACTAGCGAAGGAATACCATCTTTGCTACATTTCTCTTATTGTCTATCCTCTTATTATCTATGGAAGATGCATTAAATGGGTTGAAGCTCGCAGTAGATTCGGCACTTGAATCTGCAAAGACCGATATGGAGGTCGAAGCTATTGAGATTAAGTATCTTGGGCGTAAGGGTGAGCTTACGGCGATGCTGAAGAATCTTACGAATGTGCCCGCTGCAGATAGACCTGTATATGGGGCGATGGCTAACGGTATTAAACGCCAAATGGAAACAGCAATTTCGGCAAAGCGGCGCATTCTTAGTGTAGTAAAGATGGCAAACCTCGCGGATACGGAACGTGTAGACGTGACCGAGCCAGGGGAGCGTCCACCAGAAGGACATTTACATGTGACGACTCAGGCAATTAATGAGCTTACTACGATTTTTGAGAAGATCGGATTTACGCGTACGCGTTATCCTGAGGTGGACTGGGACTGGTACGCATTTGAGGCACTGAACATGCCGGCGGACCATCCGGCGCGCGACGAGTGGGAAACATTTTTTATGGATGCGCCAGGATCAAAAAAAGGTCGGATGGTGCTGACGCCGCACACATCAAATGGGCAGATCCATGAATTGGAAAAGGGGGATCTGCCCATTCGTATGATCAACATTGCCAAATGTTATCGTCGTCAGATTGATGCCACGCATATTCCGATGTTTCATCAGATTGAAGGGCTATATGTGGACCGAAACGTTTCGATAACACATCTCCGTGGCGTTCTTGATTATTTTGCAAAAGCATTTTTTGGACCCGATCGTGTCACACGCCTTCGACCGTTCCATTTTCGGTTCACAGAACCGTCTTTTGAGATCGATATTTCTTGTGGCGTATGCGGCGGTACGGGTATTAATACGGAAAGACAAAAATGTCGCGTATGTAAGCGGGGATGGGTTGAACTTGGTGGTGCTGGAATGGTACATCCGAATGTATTTAAGGCATGTAATGTCGATCCTAAAAAATGGTCCGGCCTTGCGTTCGGTTGGGGTGTTGAGCGTACATTTATGATGAAATCCGGACTCCAAATCGACGATATTCGCACGCTTTATAAGAACGATTTGCGGTTTTTGAAACAATTCTAAATATGAATTTTTTTGTCTCATACAATTGGTTAAAAGAATATGTGGATCTCAAAGATGTTACGCCTGAAGATTTTGCGAGGCGGATATCTCTTTCCGGTCCAGGCATAGAAAAACTTTTTCCAGCTGCCGAATATCTCGATAAAATTGTCGTTGGTCATGTGCTTGAGATACAAAAGCATCCTAATGCGGATACATTGTACATTGCCACCGTGGATATTGGCGGTATGCGTCATTTTAAGCGGAGCGTCCGCGCGGACAAGGGGTTAAAAAGAAAAAAAATAGATAGAATGACTGTAGAGATTGTCTGTGGAGGATCAAATCTTTTAAAAGATCAGTGGGTTGTTATTGCGCTCGTCGGTGCTAAAATTAAATGGCATGGTGATGGGGATCTCGTGACACTTGAATCTGCAGAAATCCGCGGCGTAAAGTCTGATGGGATGATCTGTGCTGCAAGTGAAATTGGCCTTTTTGACGCGTTCCCGCATACCAATCACGAAATTTTGGATCTCGGGAATGCATTGGGATGGTCAATGGGGACGAAAAACGTTCGTCTGAATCAGTGCGTTGGAGATCAGGCGGCACGCATACTTATGGTCAAACCAGGGACACCGCTTGCGGATGCGCTTGGACTTTCGGACGACGTGATTATGGATATTGAGGTCACAACGAATCGCGTGGATGCGATGGGTATGGTCGGAATAGCTCGTGAGGCATCGGCGATTCTCAAAAAAACATTTACATGGAAGCCTGTGGAGTTTAAGAAGATTGTGAAGGAAATAAATGGTTCAGGTGCGCCAAAAATTAAGATCTCCGCGAAAAAAGAATGCCCTAGGTTCCTTTCTGCAAAGATTGAAGGAGTCGAGGTTAAGCCGTCACCATGGTGGATGAAGCGCCGTCTTCTGTCCGCAGGAATCCGGCCGATTAACAATATCGTCGATATTTCAAATTATGTACTCTTGGAACTTTCTCAGCCAATGCATGTATATGACGCGGCAAAATTGAATGGTGGATTAGATGTGCGCCTTGCACGACCGAAAGAGAAGATTATGGCACTTGATGGGAACTCTTATGATCTTGACGATACGATCCTTGTGATTGCAGATCGTCTCCGTCCAGTCGCGATTGCGGGTGTTATGGGTGGTGAAGAAACAGGTGTTACGGTAAACACAAAGAGTGTGCTTATTGAGGTCGCGAACTTTGACTCTATTACGATTCGACGCGGTGCGCGCAAGCTTAATATCCAGACGGATGCCCAACAGCGATATGAGAAGGGGCTATCTACAGCTGCACCGCCATTCGCGATGGCGCGGGCAATAGAGCTTATTCTTGAGCTCGGAGGCGGAAAGCTCACTGGTTCTATTGCGGATATTGGGCAGACGAAATATGTATCAAAAACGTTTTCTATCACGACGGATGAGACGAATGCGCTTATCGGTGTCCCACATTCACAAAAAGAGATGGTTGGTATTTTGCGACATCTCGGATTTAAGATAAAAATTGCGGGCAAAAAGATCACGGCGACTGTGCCGTGGTGGCGCGACCATGACATTGAAGACGGAAGAGATCTTGTCGAGGAGATTGCACGAATTGAAGGTTATGCGAATATTCCAGCCGTCGTCCCAGTCGGACTTGCGTCGCGGCCGCAAAGTCCAGAATTGATGTGGGAAAAACGTGTCTGTTTTATCTCCAAAGGAGCGGGACTTGAAGAGATATATACATATTCTTTCGTTTCAAAGGATCTCATGGCCAAAGCGGATTATGATGCAACGTCAATGTTGCATGTACAGAATCCGCTTACGGCGGAATTTGCCGTTATGCGGACATCACTTCTTCCGTCTCTTTTGCATGTCGCATCGGAAAACCGCGAACGCGTCGATAAAATACGACTTTTTGAGATCGCGAATGTGTATGATCCTCCGGTAGGAAAAATACACGCCGCTCGTACGGATCGGCACACTAGAGAGCGTGCGGCGGATACTAGATGGTCTGACCTCCCGAACGAACAGCTGGAACTTGGCGCGCTTTTTTTTGGAATAAAAGATCCATGGCGCGCCGCGAAGGGATACGTTGAGCACGTTATGCATGAGTTGGGTATTGACAGCCTGTCATGGCGTCGTCTTTCATCGGATACATTTTGGCATCCAGGACGTACAGTCCAAGTTTTTTTTAAGGGCGACCTTGTTGCAACGGTGGGAGAGGTCTCACCGAAAATTGCCGAAAATTTTAAGTTGGACGGTCCGGTTGGTCTCGTGAATGTCCCATTTGGGATGCTCGTTCCGCATATGACCGATGCTAGGACTTATATCCCAGTGCCCGTTTTTCCAGAAGCAAAACGGGATCTTTCTGTAGTCGTAGATCATCGCGTGGAATATGATGACATTGCGCGAGAGATTCGTCGTGCTGATCCTCTCATCGTCTCCGTCGAATGGTTCGACACATATCAGGGCAAGAATCTTCCAGATGGAAAAAAATCTGTCGCTGTGCATATCACGATGAGTGCCTCCGATCGCACGCTTGAGAGCGTGGAAGTGGATAGCTTACTTGAGAAAGCAATACTTGGACTTAAAGAGAAGCTTAAGGCAGATTTACGAGTATAGTTTTCGGAGGCGTGCTATACTATCACTATGACACTCAATTCTACACTTGGCGCACTGTATATTGTCCTTGCGATCACCATCGGGTGGGTTGCGGTTTTTTTGTGTTGGGGGTTGTATGAGCTTGCAAAACTTTTACATCAGGCAAACGCACTTGTGACTGACACACGTGAAAAGATTTCGCGGCTGGAACATGCAATTGTGGTTATTAAAGAAAAATTAGAATCCTCTGTAAATTACCTTGGCGTCATCGCCGAAGGCGGCAAGTCTCTTCTGTCTTTTCTTCATACAAAGGAGAAAAAAAAAGAACAACATCGCCGTACCAGCACCCACAAACGCAAAAGCTCATCCTACGAAGAACACGAAGAGGAATAATGGTATTTCCATAAAAACGGGAATCGTTAAATTTGAATTTCCTTAAGTCAAGGCGGAGGATGACATTTTTAATACTATCCGCTAAGATGCGGACAAATCTATAGCGTCTCCGCAGGGCTTGTCCCGTCAGCGGCGGCTTATCTATGACAGATCCAGCGACACAATCGAAGAGTCCATTCATTCATCTCCATACGCATTCAATGTATTCGCTTTTAGACGCGATGGGGGATCCTGCGGATCTCATTGAACGGGCAAAAGAATTGGGATATGACGCGCTCGCATTGACCGATCATGCGGGGCTCTATGGCGCCGTTGAGTTTACCGAGGCTGCGCGTAAGGCTGGAGTTAAACCGATTCTCGGGGTCGAGGCATACATTGCACCAAATAAACATACGGATAAACGTCCGCGTATTGATGATCCGCCATATCACCTTACACTTCTTGCTGAGACTGATGAGGGATACCAAAATCTTCTCAAACTCGTTTCGATATCATTTCTTGAGGGGTTCTATTACAAGGCACGCATGGATAAAGATCTCTTGCGCAATCATCAAAAGGGTTTGATCGCTCTTTCAGGCTGCATTAAGGGGGAGATTCCAAAAGCCTGTTCCATGCATGACATGGAAAAGGCGAAAGTAATTATCTACGAGTATCAGGAGATTTTTGGGAAGGACAATTTTTTTCTTGAGCTTGTCCATCATCCAGAGTCTGTGACGCAGAATGAGGTTAATGAACAATTGATTAAACTTTCAAAACTAACGGGTGCGCCACTCGTGGGTACCAAGGACGTCCATTACCTTTTTCCAGAAGATGCAGAAGCACAGGACGCGCTCCAATGTATTCATAGTGGTAAGTTCATTTCGGATAACAACCGGTACAGCATCTCGACGATGGACCATTCAATGTCTCCTCCAGAGGAGATGGTTAAGGCCTTTGCCGCCATTCCAGAGGCGGTCGTGAATACCCGCAAAGTTGCGGACAGATGCACAGTCACTCTTAAGCTTGGCAAAAACCATTTGCCGGTTTTTGAAGTTCCAGATGGGAAAGATCCAGATTCGTATCTCAAGGAGCTTTGTGATCAAGGAATGACGGAACGCTACGGTGCGATGGTGTCATCCGAGGCTGTGGAGCGACTCGCGTTTGAACTCAAAACCATTAAGCGTATGGGGTTCGCGGCATATTTTTTAATCGTCCAAGATTATGTTGTTTGGGCGAAGAGCCATGGTGTGGTCGTAGGTCCAGGTCGCGGATCTGCCGCTGGATCTATTGTTGCGTATACACTCCAAATCACGAACCTTGATCCCCTGCGATATGGTCTACTTTTTGAGCGCTTTCTCAATCCTGATCGTATCTCCATGCCAGATGTGGATATGGATTTCGATGACGTGAAGCGTACCGACGTCATCAACTATGTATCGGAAAAGTATGGACGCGATCGTGTCGCAGGTATTATCACATTCGGGACGATGGCCGCTCGTGCAGCAGTTCGCGATGTGGGTCGTGTGCTTGGTATGACCTTTCAAGAAGTTGACCGTGTCGCTAAAACGATTCCGCCGCCAGTTCAAGGGAGACACATGCCACTCGCAGATTCGGCAAAGAATGTGCCGGACCTCAAGGCGTTAATTGATACTGAACCTCGTATTCGTCAGCTCGTCGAACTTGCTATCAGACTCGAAGGTACGGCGAGACATGCGTCTCAGCATGCCTGTGGGATTGTCATCGCGCCGCGTCCTCTCGTCGAATTTACATCTCTACAAAAGGCTCAAGGCGGGGATGTGGATCAGGTTATTCAATATTCTCTGCATTCGGCCGAAGCAAGTGGCTTGCTTAAGATGGATTTTCTCGGTCTCTCTAACCTTACCGTTATTCGTGAGTGTATCGAGATTATCGGAGCGGTTCATGGGATTCCGGTTGATATCGATAAGATCCCGCTTAATGATCCGACAACATTTGATCTTCTTCGCCGCGCAGAGACCACGGGAGTATTCCAGCTAGAATCCGACGGTATGAAGCGCTATATCAAGGAGCTTCGGCCGTCTGTCATTGAAGATATTATTGCTATGGTCGCGTTATACCGTCCAGGCCCCATGCAGTTTATTGATTCTTTTATCGCGCGCAAACATGGAAAAGAGAAAATTGTTTACGCACATCCGTTGCTTGAGAATGCACTTAAGAACACATATGGCCTCCCTATTTATCAGGAGCAGGTTATGCAGGTATCCAAGGATATGGCTGGTTTTACGGGCGGTCAGGCTGACGCTTTACGTAAGGCTATGGGCAAAAAAATCGCCAAACTTATGGTGGAAATGCGTGAGAAGTTTATCGTCGGTTCTGTGGCGAACGGTGTGGACCGGCCAAAAGCTGACGCGATTTTTCGTCAATTCGAAGAATTTGCGGCGTATGGATTTAATAAGTCGCATGCGGCATGTTACGCAATGATCGCATATCAGACAGCGTATCTCAAAGCGCATTGGCCGGAATGCTTTATGGCCGCACTTATGAATTCGGATTGCAATAACCTTGACCGCATTACGATAGAGGTTGAGGAGTGCCGTCGTATGGGTATGGAGGTTTTGCCGCCAGATGTGAATGAATCCTTCGCACGCTTTTCTGTGGTAAAAGATGCGTCAAAGCCGACTATTCGGTTTGGCCTCCTTGCTATCAAGAACTTGGGTCAGGATGTGGTTGAGACGATGATCGCCGAGCGAAAGGCGTCTGGAGCGTTCGTGGATCTCGCTGACCTTATGATCCGTATTCAGGGTAAGGTTATTAATCGCAAATCGCTCGAGAGTCTTATTCGTTCGGGAGCGCTTGATCGATTTGGGGATCGAAATCAATTATTGTTTAATACGGATACGCTTTTAGGATTTCATAAGAGTGCCGAACGTGAGGCGTCGACGGGACAGTTCAATCTATTTGCTTCTGCAGAAACATCACAAGCGGAACTCCATCTTCGTACAGCGCCGCCAGCCGATCCGTATGAGATGCTTGCATGGGAAAAGGAGCTTCTCGGTTTGTACATCTCCGACCATCCGTATCGACAGTTTGCGGATCAAATTGGGGATATGGTTATTCGTATTATTGACCTGCCGCGCCATGTCAAAGAAAAATCCGTCCGCATTGCTGGCGTTATCACGGAAGCAAAAAAGATTATTACAAAGGCTGGAGAAAATATGATTTTTGCCAAGATTGAGGATCTATCTGGTAAATGTGAGGCAATTGTGTTTCCGCGGATACTGCGTGATACGGTCGACGTTTGGGTGCCAGATAAAATTGTCTTTGTCTCTGGGCGACCTCAAGACAAAGATGGAGAGATGAAAGTACTCGTTGAGACGACATACGAAATCACTCCGAAGAATATCGAAAAAATAGCTCAAAGTTCAAAGCTTAGTTCAATGGAGTTAGATCGCCATCCACAAACTACTGGGCTTGTGACTCAACTCGGTGTGATTATTCATATTCGAACGACGCTTCCAGAATCTATCCTCGTATACTTGCGCAAGGCATTTGATGCGCATCCAGGTAGCCATCAAGTTTTTTTCTTTATTGATGATACGGATGGTCAACGTCGTATTAAAGCGTCTTCAAAGGTTTCGTTTAATGAGGATTTCGTTACGTCTATTGAGGGGCTCTTGGGCGTCGGGAGTATCAAGGTTGGTTGAATGTGGTGTTATCTTGACAGACACGTTAAACTATGAAAGGATAAAAAATCAGAAGTTCTTTAGAGGAAATTATGGAGGAAACGACATGAGTGAAAGCGAACAGCAACAGACGAAAAAGGCGTTCCTTGACGCCGCGCCAACGTTCAAGCGGTGGGACCCGAGCATTATCTTGAGCATGCTCGGAGACGAGCTGCACACCAAGTGCGGGTGTACCGTTCCGCTCAACTCGATGTATGACATCGAGAAGTTGAGCGACGAGGAGTGCCGCCAAGCGCGGAAGCTCCTTCCAGAGATCGTGCGGGATCTTCCTGCCGTCTCTTTCTAAACTACTGCGTTCTCCGTCTGTAGCGGCCCGTCTTCTTCGCGGGCCGCTTGTTTTTTGTGTACAATGCAAATATATGGACGAACAACATCGGATTCGAGAGAGTGCAAAGTTCAGACTCGGTCAGAGAGAATTTGATGCGCGGATCCGCGATGCGGAGGCGCATCTGGATACGGCTCGCGTCATCGCCGATCCTGAGGATGTAGAGGCGCGTGAACTTGAACTTGCAATTGCGCAGAAAGAGCGTGAACTTTTTATTTGGCGGCATGACACGACAGGCGCTTTTAAGGGAGATCAATTTGGCGAGGATATTTGTTTGGAGTTTGAGTCCATGGGATTTAAGCGAGAAGCGGATGGTTCGGCACATTTCGCTGAGAGAGGTGAGCGTACTCACATGCTTCTCATTAATATGGGGGAGCTTGATCGTCTTAATGAATCTGGCGATCACGCGTTGGGTGATAAGGCACTTGAATTAACATTCGCACGGATTCAGCAACAGATTCGAGAATGCCTCATCGCACAAATACCTGAATTATCGCAGGATGAACAGAGATTGGAGTCAATGTATGCGGTCTATCGAACTGGCGGAGCAGATTTTTCTGTCATGTTGAAGGGCGTCGATGCGGGTAACGTAGAGGAGATTAAAGGTTTGATTATCGCAGAACCACTAGATGTCTCATCCGAGCATCCAGGAGAGGAACCGACGTATCTTACCGCTTCAAATCTTTCATTTGCTGAAGCTGGAGATATTCTTGCGCGGCTACATCCAGAAAATGATGATTTAGATATGGATGAGAATATGTTCGTAACCGTGCTTAAGGAAAAATCGCTTACCTTGTCTGATTTTGAACGGACGCGGGCGCGATTGGAGCGAGTCGTTACCAAGATTCGAGAAGGTTACGGAGAAAAATCCGGAGAAAATTCCGCGGAGACTCTTTATACTAAATACCATCGTGGCACATTAGGTCCACTTTTTAGCGCCACGGGGGAGGCGATCGATTTTTCAGTATTTGAAGAGTCTATACGCGCCTCTGGGGCATTGGAAGAAACGGAGGCTTGGCAAGGGAAGGTTTTTAATATCGCACGTACGGATGCGATCCAAAAATTTCACTCACGTAATGCCGCAAATCGTCGATTGAACACGCAGATATTGGAGAGCGTTCTTGGACGGATCGAAGATCTTGTGCCGAATAGCGTCGATATTGGTGAAGTGCCGGAGTCTGGACCTGCGAGGCCATTGCAGGAGACGGCGCCAGAGGATATCGAAATATTTGAGCAGCGAACAGAATTCCTCGGAAAAACCCGTGGAGAGCAGCGCATCACGGAATTTGAAGAAGCGCTTGAAGCAGCGGAAATAGAAGACAGCTCTCATGCGTCGCTCAAACGAAAAAAAGCTGAGATTACTTTAGAGATTGAACACGCCGAGCGCGACCATTTAACTGGCCTCGCGGGACGTGGCATCTTTTTTCAGAAGGTTGAACGGCAGTTCCGAGAAGGCGGTCCGGTATCAATTATGTCTATTGACATGGCGTTCCTAAAATTTTTTGATAAGGAAGGTGGAAAACATACGGGGGATACTGCGATTCGTACAGCGGCGCATATTCTCGATTATGTTGCTCGTACTATTCAGGAAAAACACGGGATCGACATTGAGGCTTGTCGTGTCGGCGGTGACGAGTTTACATTTTCCATTGCGAGCGCGGATCCTACGATTTTGAGCGAGATAGAGGATCTCGTTCGCGACGCACGGATTAAAGCTGGTCCAATTCCCGCATATTCAGGTTCGTTGGAGAGTTATACGCCAGAGACATTGCAGTTTAATCTTGGTGTCCAGTCGGCGGAGTCGCCTGAGACATTTAGAGAGCAGCTTTCCGCGATGGGCGTCGATATTCCAGAGGACTTGTCATCATCACAAACCGCTATGTTCTTTGCGGACCACTTGAGTCATATGGCGGATGGGCAGATCGGTCCAGCTAAGACTATTTCGCGGTTATCATTTCTTTTGAATCGTGGTCGTGAGATTGCGATAGTTCCTGACGATGAGAAGGCGGAGCGGCAGATGACTTTAAGGACGCTGATGGCATACTCGGATAAGGCTATTTTTGGTGAGGCAGGACGGCAAAAGATGTCGCAGTGGCTTCCGCAACTTATTAAAGGCGAAACGACTGTTGCTGAATTAATCCGATCGGAGATTATTCCATTTGTTCGAGAACAATCAAAGCGCAAAGGAATAGAAGACATCCGCCTCAGTGAAGAGATGGAAATAACTTTAGAATATGAGATTAGACTTGGGTTAAGTGAACAGCGAATCCGCGAACTTGAGCGGCATCTGCAGAAGTTGGTTAAGAAGCTTGGACACGAGCATGATACTGTTCTCACAGCTCGACGTGAGCTTAAAATTGTAGAAGAAGAGCGGGATGAGGTTATTGATCTTCGGCATAAGATTAAAAAAAAGTGACATGAGTCTCCCGCGAATGACAGTTCTGTGATATAATCATCTCTATATTCGTCTATGGCCATTCGTCCCTCACGACACAAATATACTGACGGTTTTGTAAAGCCTCCCGCTCCTGCTGTCTACCGTCGGATCGCATATACCTTTTTTGGCGTTACGATTCTTGTCGTCATTGGCGCCTTGTGGATATCGAGTGTCCGTGCGCGTGTGATTGTTACGGTGCGGAAAGACACGACTGCCATTCAGTCCACCGTTAATATCGCGAAAAGTCCAGAGCAGGGGCAGCTTCCAGGGCGGGTACTCGAAGGAACGTTCGAAAAAATTCAGGAATTTTCGGTACGCGCGGCGTCAGATACCGCACAGACTCCCGTTGTAGTCCATGGTACCGTAAAGATTATAAATAATTATTCACAGCCGCAGACACTTGTCGCAACGACGCGTCTTTTGACACCTGACGGCAGATTATATCGCATTGATAAGACTGTCACATTGAAACCGAAAGAATCGATTTTGGTCGCGGCACATTCAGACCAGAAGGGGGCAAAATATGTCCTTTCGAAAGGAGTACATCTTTCTATTCCAGGATTGTGGTCTGCTCTTCAAAAGTGGATTTATGCGGAACCTGTTAGTGGATTTACCGGCGGTTCGGAATCTGGGAAGATTGTTAGTTCACTTGATGTAACGGATGCACGAAGGGTTCTGGAAGATGCCGTTTTTGAGCAGGCACGAAAGACACTAACTTCGGAGGCGGGATTAGGTAACGGTTATACAGCGATTTTTTCAAAAAAAGTCATTGATAGTAAAACGAATGTCATTCCAGGAGACAAATCTGATCAGTTTTTAGCTTCAGTAAAGCTTGATATTACAGCTGTTTTTTATCCTAAGAGCGACATGGAAGCGTTAGTTCGGCAAAAACTCAAAGAAGGCCTCCCGCAAGGACGTGATCTTGTAAATTTTGAGCCGTCTCAAATGACGATTAAAATTCTTACAGCAGATACCCAGCTTGAAAAAGCGAGTCTTTCGCTTTCCGCACAGGCGTCGTCCCGCTTGACAAAAAATAGCCCAGCACTATCCAAGTCCGCGATCGCTGGCATGTCAATCTCAGATGTGAAATCAAAGCTTAAAGCAATCGACGGAGTAGAAAAAGTTACTATTCAGATTCAACCCGCATGGATCGGGAAGCTGCCCGCAGCGAAGGACCATATTGATCTCATTATTAAATAATTGTTTGGTGAGAGCACATCGCGAGTTTTTAATGTCAAGATTTTAATGCCAAGACTTGACGTCGTGTCTTCTAAAACTTACTCTGTCACTATCAGTCGAATTCACAAATCGACGTTAGACAATCTGGATTGAGTGCCTCGGTTATCCGGGGAATACGGGTGGAACCGCGGTCTTGATCTCTTTTTCAGAGGAGGTAAGATCGTCCCGACGATTATCTTGCATTATTTATAAGGTATCTCGTCGGTATTTTTTAACCTAAAAAAGAACCTAAGCTCTTACTATGGATTATCCCATTGAAGTTCGTCGTCATAGTGCGGCACATGTGATGGCCGCGGCTATCAAGCGTCTATTTCCACAGGCAAAATTTGGTGTTGGACCTGTTATCGAAAATGGATTTTATTATGATATCGACATTGGACGTCCGATTGAACCTGCAGACATGGATGCGATTGAAGCCGAGATGAAAAAGGTTGTTGCAGAAAATCTGGAATTTATTCGGTCGGAAATGTCCATTGAAAATGCAATACAGTTATTTGACAACATGGGACAAACCTTTAAGGTCGAGCTATTGAATGATCTAAAGACAAAGGGGACAACGAAACTCTCAGCAGAAGAGTTTCAGGATTTTAATCCTCAGAACATCTCGATAGCTTCGATTTATACGACGGGCGATTTTACGGATCTCTGTCGCGGTCCGCACGTGGAGTGTGCTAAGGACATTGGTGTCTGGAAACTAACTAAATTTTCTGCCGTTTATTGGCGTGGCAAGGAAGGGAATCCTTCGCTTCAGCGTATTTACGGTCTTTGCTTTGCGACAAAAGACGAGCTGGATGCGTATCTTACAATGCTTGCAGAAGCTGAGAAACGCGATCATCGGAAACTTGGTGCGGAATTGGATTTGTTTACGTTTTCTCCGCTTGTGGGTCCAGGTCTTCCGCTTTTCACGCCGAAAGGTGTGATTCTTCGGCAACTGCTCGTCGATTTTGTATGGGAACTCATGAAACCTTACGGATATGCTCGCGTTTGGATTCC
>QIKL01000009.1 GCA_003231955.1 Candidatus Uhrbacteria bacterium
GCGAGTACGTCGATCGAAAAGAATACGAAGTCCCAGTTGCGTGCACACCCATACCATCCGAAACGGTCTCCTGCGCTACGTGATATGAAAATCGCCGGTTTTCAGTTACTTAGTCTTATTGATTATCCCGGCGTCGTGGCTTCGATTGTGTTTACACAGGGCTGTGTATTCCGATGTCCATATTGTCACAATCCAGAATTGATCCCAACAGTCTCTACAACGCCAACTATAGACCCAGACACCATATTTGCATCTATCGACGCGCATCGAAACATGATCGAAGGCGTATGTGTAACAGGTGGTGAACCGACACTTCAATCCGATCTCGCGGAATTTCTGCGGAAACTAAAACAGCGCGGTTTGCTAGTGAAACTTGATACAAATGGCGTACATCCAGATATTGTGGAAAAACTCATTGATGCAAAACTTGCGGACTACTTTGCGATGGACCTTAAACACCTATGGGAGCGGTATCGCGATGTGATCCAGATCAATCAGGAACGCGTTGTAGAGAATTGTCGTCGCACATTCCAGCTTATTCAGGATTCGGGAGTCGCCCATGAGTTTCGGACGACCGTCGCCCCTGCTTTGCATACGGAAAATGATCTCATTGCAATGGCGGGCTATCTCAAACATGGAGAATCCTATGCGCTGCAGGCAGTTCACTATAACAAAATGCTAGATCCAAATCTTCCACATGGAGAAATAGATCTACAGCGTGTGGCCAACAAAATTCGCTCCATATACCCATCTCTAGCCATAGAGATTCGTATTTAAGTCGTCCTGCGACGTTTCCGTGGATCTGGCCATGCCAGAATGCCACCCGCATAAAGCTCAATATTGTCCGCGCATCGAAGACGCGCAATCTGACTTGCATTGAGAATTGCTGTATGCGGCGCATCCGCAAGAAATTCCGCAACGATCCAGACATTTTCTTCGGATGTCATCCATTCGTTACGGTCAAATCGGCTCAGATTTATTGGACGCGAATAGCTCCGGAGTGTTTTCCGTCCGTCATTATCCGTGTATTCATGAAAATAGGACATAACAAGCTCACGAATGCTGTGATACACGGGATCCCTGTATCGAAGGACAGAATGATTACTTTTAGAGATAGCGCCCCACGCACCAGATTGCCGAAAGAGTGCAATAACGTGGTCTTCGTCGTGCGGTGACGAAGACAAATCAAGAATAAGCGGAGGCTTACCATGGATCCTGAGAGCAAGCGCTGCAAACATGGCGGCTTCAATACAATGTGCTCTCCGCCCACGCATGACGCAGCGCGGAGAGAAGCATGTATCACCTTCTGGTTCCCAATTGATCGCAATCTTTTCTAAAAAATCCTGTATTTTTCGCGGAGAACTTAGAGGCCGTAGAATCCGAAGCTCCTTTTTAGTCAGCTCAAACATAAAATGAGTATAGCAAATTGCACAGCTTTAGCTGTGCAATTTAGTGCTATCTCCATTTTTCAGCGTCCACGCTGGTAACCTCCTCGTGAATTTCCGCCACTATGCGGACCTTTATATCTGGATGTACCACTATGCGGACCTTTACTACGACCAAATCCGCGAACTTCATCACGTTCGGTAAATGGAATCCGACGATGCGGCGGAAGCTCCGGAAGCTCCGAAATAGGAAGATAATTTCGGGTCACCTTTTCAATATCGCGGACTTCACGTCCCTGATCTGGTGTTGCAAAGGAAATAGCTCGCCCCGAGCGTCCAGCACGTGCAGTCCGACCGATACGATGCACGTAATCGTCTGGATTGTCTGGAAGATCATAATTGATAACAAGCTCAATACCCATTACATCGATCCCGCGTGCGGCAATATCCGTCGCCACAAGGACGCGATATTTTCCGCTTTTGAAACCTTCAAGCGCATCACGACGCTGTGCGAGTGATCGGTTGGCATGGATCTCGGCGGATGTGTGACCCATAGCTTTGACGCCACGTGTAATTCTTTTAGCGCCGTGTTTAGTACGTGAAAAAACGAGAACAGATCCATGCGTATCGGTAAGCAAACGTTCAAGAAGGCGCATCTTATCGTCTTTCGTCACAACAAAGAGTTCTTGTGTCACATTCTTTGCTGTTGTGCCGGTACGAGCGATTTCGATGCGAACAGGAAGTTTCATATACCCGCTCGCAATCTGAACAATCTCCTGCGGCATAGTCGCCGAAAAAAGCATTGTCTGGCGTTCTACAGGAACGGCTTGAAGGATTCGTTTAATTTGCGGCGCAAATCCCATATCAAGCATCCGATCCGCCTCATCAAGGACGAGGATCCGTACATCGCCAAGTTTAATCATGCGCTGATCCAAATGGTCAAGCAATCTCCCTGGGGTTGCAATAATCACGTGCGGCTTGTTACGAAGCGCCTGAATTTGCCGATCCATCGACGCACCACCAATAAGTACAGCTGTACGCAGTCCGATGCCTTTACCAATCTTTCGAAGCATTTCGTCGACTTGCAACGCGAGTTCGCGCGTAGGGAGAATTATTAACGCGCGGCCCTTAGCTTGAGCTAATCGTTGGATAAGCGGAATACCGAACGCGAGCGTTTTGCCCGTTCCCGTCTGTGCAATACCAATCACATCCTTACCTTCAATCGCAATCGGAATCGCCTGATGTTGAATTGGCGTCGGAACCGTAAATTTATTCTGCTCTAGGATATCAAGAAGCTTTGGCGCAATACCAAGCCCGTAAAATCCCCCTGAAATGGGTGATGTATTTGTCATAACTGAGCCGTTGACCCGCTCCCACCGGGTCAGTGATTCCTGACGCTTCAGAGGCTCGAGCCTATTCGCGTTAAACGCGACTGTCTCCATTTCTCTTTTTAATAAAGGAGACGTTCTATACTACTCGACGAAAATGATAGCTGATTTTGTAAAGGATGTCAACCTCTGCACCTTTGAATCTTGTATTCGTGCATGAGCGCAATAGATTTCACATGACAAAACGTTATGAATGGAAACCTTTATATCATAACGCTCTAGAATCTTCTATCCTTATTTATTTCAAATACGTATGGCTGTGCAGAATGTGATTCACAGCGGGCATTGGACGAGTCTTATCCTGTAAAGATGACACTATATGCGATTGACCAGCATGCGAATTTCAGGTATGATATATTCTATATATGTTAACCGAGTTCGTATCTCTTCAGCTTTCGCGCGAAGAACTGAAAGAGATTCACGTATCGCTCCTACAATCCGCGATTATAGAGGAAGAAATCCGCCGTGAGCGGGGACAAGAACGGACCGAACGGCGCCCATTACTTGAACGAATCGAAGCATTGTTAGGTGAGTCCGAAAAAGCATTACACTATCTTGACCACGAAACCGAAGACAATCTTTGGGAGTATGCATGGTACGCTTTTACTGATGAATGGGCATGGTATCGCGCTGCGCAGGATACGGAAAAAGAAGCCGATACACCGAAATCACAAGACGATACAGCATTTCAAAAACGTATTGAGCAAAGATATCAAAAAAACTTCGACGCATATGTCTCGGAAATTGATATGCACGAGGCCGTAAAGAAGGCGAAAAAGGCAAAAAGTCAACCAAAGATCTCCTAAAAATTCCTCCAGCCGCAAGTATGATGATTGTGCAGAATCCGCGGAATGAGGTAGGGTAAAATATACACTATGGTCGCTATTGCTAGAGACTTGGCTGAGCAGCTTTTAAGCGCTCTACGTCCGGCAAATCTGCAGGAGGTCCCCGAGGGATCACGTATCCATGTCCACGCGGCGGTCAGTCGTTTCGCAATATTATACGAGCAAATTCGGAATGCTGTTGATTATAAGGATGACCACCTTCTCCGTCGGTCTGCGATTAAACGCATCTTAAATCGTCAGCTTATTTTGGAACATGACCCAACGGCGATTGCGACAGGTCTAGTTCGGGAACTCATCGGCGCGGGGTACCTCCCAAACAACGAACTCCCAGAGTCACTTATTGATGATACGGCGATTCGTGTCAAAAAATATCTCATCATCGCCCGAATCCGGGTCGGATCTGAATCGCATTTTGAATGGCTACGCAATCTTCTGGCAGTTGAACTAGAAGAAATATTCGTTGATGCGACACGTGATAAGGCACTTGTTACATTCCTCTATGAACGCCTCGCAGATCGAATCCATGCACCTGCGGCAATCCCAAACCCACAAGAAGTACAACTTCAAGTCTACATCGCCTGTTATCGAACGTTTCTTAAAGCGGATGACGACGTTCTCGGATTTAAGCTACTACGCGCTTATCTACCAGAATGGATGCGGCCGCAGGAATGGATGGATGATCCGACACGAATCGCGGAGCGCCTCATCGGCGTTCAACATCGAATCCGCCAAGGTCTCCGTCATCCGCTTGCATTACGCTTTTTACGTGTCGTCAAACCATGGGCCGTTGCACTAAGTATTCTTCGGGATTCTTTACTAGATAAACCGGATGAGGCACCTATTCTCCTCGAGAAACCCGAAACGTTGACGGCTGTAGTCGCACGGATCACAAAACGAAAATACACAGAGGTAAAAGGGCGAATCCGTCGCGGTGCGATTCGTGCGACATTCTATCTCTTTATTACAAAGATGGTCGTTGCGTTCGTAATGGAAGTCCCTCTCGAATATTTATGGTATCAAACAGTATCTATCACTGCCCTCACAATCAACCTCCTCCTGCCACCTGGAATGATGATTTTTGTTTCGCTTTTTATCCACGTACCAGGAAAAGACAATACTCAACGAATCCAGGAGAATGTTTCCGTTCTCCTATCAGAGGAGGGAATTCCCGCGCGTGAAATCCGTCCAATACAAAAACGTCGCGGTGCCGCCCACGTCCTATTTAGCACGGCATATTTTTTAATGTTTGTTGTCACATTCGGTTTAATCGGCATTCTACTTGACGCACTTCATTTCACATGGTTATCCGCATCGATATTCTACTTTTTCTTATGTGTGGTTAGCTTCTTCGCATTCCGTTTGCGACAAAATGCGCGAGAATATATCGTCATTCAAGGACGCGACCGACTGTCAAATGTGTTTTTTGATTTTATCTCCCTGCCAATTCTACGCGCAGGGCAGTGGCTCTCGCAAAGTATCTCGCGGCTCAACGTCTTTATGTTTATTCTGGATTTTATCATCGAAGCTCCATTTAAAATATTCCTTGGGGTCCTTGAAGAATGGCTTGCTTTTATGAAGGAAAAACGCGAAGAGTTAGAGTAATGTACGTATTCTCGACAGGGCACTGGATTTCGCGTATTGTCTCGCACATGAGTGGAAAGAGCTTCCAATGTAAAGGAATAGACGGATCAAAAAGTCGACGCGGAGCTATATTTACGCCTCATGGCAATATTGAGACACCGTTTTTTATGCCAATTGCGACGCGCGCCGCTGTTAAAACCCTCTCATCGGTCGATATTGAACACCTCGGGTCGCCGATCCTACTTTCTAATACTTTTCACCTCATGCTTCGCCCTGGCATGGACGTGATGAAGGAGATGGGCGGACTTCATGCGTTCATGGGATGGAACGGTGCAATTCTGACAGATTCAGGAGGATTCCAAGTTTTTTCACTCGCAAACCGCAAAAAAATTACCGAAGAAAATGTTGTATTCCAGTCACCGATTGATGGGTCGCGACAAATACTAAACCCAGAGCTCTCCATGCGGATCCAACGAACGCTGGGGAGCGACATTATGATGTGCTTTGATGATGTAATTGGATTACCAGCTCCGCATAAAAATGTGGAAGAAGCCATGGAACGCTCTTTGCGATGGGCAAAACGATGTAAGGTAGAATTCGAACAGACCCGAGAGGGAAGTCTAAATCCTAATGCTCAGCTCTTTGGCATCATTCAAGGTGGAACCAGCGAAGATCTACGAAAACGATCTGCTGAAGGACTTTTAAAAATTGGATTTGACGGGTATGCCATCGGGGGATTATCCGTCGGTGAACCGTTTGAAGACGCATTACATACACTCGATGTACTTATGCCGCTTCTTCCAGAATCAAAACCACGTTATTTTATGGGCGGAGCCCAGCCAGACCAACTTATAGAATACGTACGACGAGGGGTTGATATGTTCGATTGCGTTCTGCCTACACGAAATGCTCGTCATGGTCATTTATACCGTTTTGTCCACACTGATCTTACGAAACGAAATTTTTTTGAAGTCATTAATATTACGAATGAACAATATAAATATTCAAAGACACCACTCGTTGAACACATAGAAGGAGATTCTATTAGCACAGAGTTGTCACGCTTCACGCTTGGCTATCTTCGTCATCTTTTTTCCATCAACGAAGTACTCGCATATCGTCTGGCAACCATGGCAAATGTCCGGTTTTATCTTGATCTCATGCGGCAAATTCGGATGGCAATCAAAGAAGGTCAAATCTAAAAAAAATAAAAAACGTGCCGCTTCCCCGAAGAAAGCGGCACGGAGTATCTTAGATTTCTAGCATGTCAAAAACAGCTTCGCGAAGATAATTTTTTGGACCGATCGCCCATGGGACGTTACCTGTGATCCCGACATGAATCACCGCGGCAATGCAGTGCACTCCTTGAACGGCGGCAAACGCCCTAACAGCCCTATATGTCTTCATGTAGACACTAGGACCGCCAAACGATGTCGGCGGAAGCGTATCTGAACGCTGGAGGCGTTCTTTATCCACGATGACTGCCGTTGAGAGTGCTTCACGGATCGACTTGATCTGCATACAAATGTATACACTCCCAGCCTTGGATGCTTCGAGAAGAAGATCAATTTTGTATCCGGCGTCTACACTGGACGTGGGCAGAATAACTGCCATGCCGAGACTTCGTTCTTCGCAAAAAAGACGAATAACGCGCGCGACCGCGATGGCGCCATAACATTGTGCACGCCACATCCCAGAAAGCTCATAATACCGATCAAGGCGCGCAAAGGTCTTACGGCGCTGTCCAGACGCCATACCGAGCAACGCATGAGTCAATGCATTCTGGCAACACGCACCAGACCGTGCGATGACATCATGCCTTTCAGTGAAAGGCTCCAACTCATTGGAGATGACATACCAATATACCGCTCGAAGGAATTCCGCCCATATCTCTATACGGACGTCCTGTAGCTGGTCATTGATATTCTTCCAACCAATCTCGACCACGTCGTCGAGCTCTTTGGTGAGTGCAATGAGCGTAAATGCTCGTGCAAGTTCAATCACGGAGTCTATCCGCTTTGCGAGATTCTTAGGCGGAAGCCCGCCTTTCTGAATCTCTGGATTGAGATAATCCCCAAAGTATCCGGCGACCCCAGACACCTTTGCCTGAATCACATCGTACCTCCTTCCTCCTTATAAAAGATCAGACGTATGCCTGATGTACCAACATAGCCAAAAAATGATGGTTTTGTCAATGTCTAGCGGCTCCGATACAGTATGCAGCATGCGTAACCTCCTTGAGGGACTAAACAGTGCACAGCGTTCGGCAGTGGAACATGGCGATGGGCCACTCTTAATTGTGGCAGGTGCGGGGACTGGGAAGACAACAGTCCTGACTCGGAGATATGTCCGACTATTATTTGGGACAACAGAGGCGACCTCACAGAATAATCCGTCCACCGCTGTACAGCCTTCGCTAACAACAGAAAATCTTCTTGCACTTACTTTTACAGAAAAGGCGGCACAAGAGATGGAAGATCGCGTCCTTGAGCTTCTTCCAAATGGGGCTTATGATTTTTGGATATCAACTTTTCATGAATTCTGCCAGCGTATTCTTGAAAAATATGCGCTTGAGATCGGACTTCCAACACAATTTCGTATCCTAAATGAAACCGATGCATGGTTGCTCCTAAAACGGAGGATTCATGAATTGCCTCTCAATCACTATCGTCCGCTCGGTAATCCAGTAAAGTTTTTATCACACTTACTTAAACATTTTTCCCGGGCCAAGGACGAAGGTATCACGCCAGAACGCTATCTCGAATTCTCAAAGAATGCCGCACTCGACGGAGATGCAGAATTTGTCACTGGAGAACGAGCGCGACTAAAAGAAATCGCAGACTGTTATTTTGCATATCAACAAATCCTCCGTGAGGAGAGTGCTTTCGATTTTGCCGACCTTATCACCGAAACTCTGCGGTTGTTGAATGAACGTCCGCATGTCCTCAAAGAACTGCAAAAACGATTCGCTCATGTCCTTGTCGATGAATTTCAAGATACAAACTGGGCGCAATATGAGCTTATCAAGCTAATTACGGGAAATGCGGGAAACCTCACGGTCGTCGGCGACGATGATCAAGCAATTTACAAATTCCGAGGCGCATCACTTGCAAACATTCTTCAATTCCGTGACGATTTTCAAAATTGTGCGACTGTGACACTCACGGAAAATTATCGATCTCGTCAAAAGATTCTTGATCGATCATACGAAATTATTACAAAAAATAATCCGAATCGGCTTGAAGTACGATTGGCGGATACAGGATTAGTCAAAAAACTCAAAAGTCACCGTGGTGAAGGCGGGTCCGTAGACGTAGCATGGTACAAATCGCTGCAAGATGAAACCGAAGGAGTGGCAGCAAAGATTCTATCCCTCAAGGAGGCAAATCCCACATTAGCGTGGAATGAAATCGCCATCCTTTCGCGATCCAATGACGGCGCAACGCCCTTTACCGATGCGTTGGAACGTCATGGCATTCCGTTCCGTTTTTTCGCGTTACGCGGACTTTATGCCAAACCTGTTGTCGTTGATATTACGGCAATCTTTTCGCTTTTGGACGGAACGCGGGAATCCTCGGCGGTTTGGCGAGTGATGGCTTCTTCGGCTTATACTTTCTCTGCCAAGGAAATCGCACAATTTCTCCAATATGCGCGTCGAAAAAGATACGCATCTCTATGGGGTTCGCTTGAGTCGGCACGGATGATCCCAGATCTCGGGCGCGAAGGACAGAAGCGAGCAGAGACGCTTGTTGCACACGTCCAAAATCTCTCCGAAGCTGCTCGGCGTGAAACACCACTCCGCATGCTTCAACTCACACTCGACAAGACGGGGTATCTCTCGACCGTGATGGATCTTCCAGAATCCGAAAAGATAGAATCTATCGGAAATTTGAATGGGTTTGCCGAACGGATACGGAGGTATGAACAATCCACACATGCGCCAACGCTCAAAGGATTTATGGAGGAATTCCGGCTGGAAATCGACAGTGGGGAAGAAGGATCCATCTCGATTGATCCCAATGAAGGACCAAATCTTGTAAAAGTCCTGACTGTTCATGCATCTAAAGGATTGGAGTTTGATCATGTATTTATTATCTCACTCGTAGATCAACGATTTCCAACCCGCGAAAGACATCATGCGATCCCGCTTCCAGATGGTCTCATTAACGAGCGGCTTCCAGAGAGAGATACACATCTTGAAGAAGAACGACGGCTGCTTTACGTCGCCATGACTCGCGCAAAGGATTCGGTTACGTTGACTGGAGCGGAACAATATAGTGGATTACGAAAGAAGAAACCGTCAATCTTCCTGCAGGAACTTGGATTCAATCCATCACATCTACAAGCGCGAGCGAGTTCTGCGTTATTAAGTCTTTTACCGCCCGAACAAGTCCCAACTGCCGAATTGACGGCAGAGCAGGAAATCTACCCCTTAAAACGTCGATTTTCCTTTACACAACTTGCTGCTTTCCGCAGCTGCCCGCTTCAGTATAAATTTGCACATGTTTATAAAATTCCAATCCTTGGTTCTTATCAAAAAAGTTTTGGACAATGTATCCACTTAACGCTCCAAGAAATCCTTCAGCTTCACATTGAGCGCGGAAAAGCAACACAGGAAAATTTATTTTCTCCATCTTCGGAACTAAAGGTTAAGGTCGGCCTTCGTGTACCTCTAGAAGAAGCATTAGAGATCTATGAAAAACGATGGGCGGAAAACGATGACTGGTATGAGAATCATCAACGATATAAAGAATATCACGCGAAGGGTACAGAAGCGGTTAAAGCTATGATTGGGGTATGGCAGACATCCGTTCCAGATATAGCATACCTTGAACGGCCGTTTGATTGGAGAGTCGGCGACCATTCACTCAAAGGAAAAGTCGATCGAATTGATCATCTTCCAGGCGAAAAATTCGGAATCATCGATTACAAGACCGGCGCTGCTAAACATGCTGATTCCATTGAGACAAAGGATAAGGAGCAGCTATGGATCTATCAAATCTCAATGGAAGAAATGGGACTGCCCGTCTCGTCACTCAAATATGTCTATGTATTAACGGGAGAAGAAACGGCGGTAAATCTCCTCCAAGGAGAAAGACGCGAAAAATTTTGTGAAGACACTCTACGTCGAATGAAGGAGATCCTTCTCTCGAAGTTTACGCCGTCACCATCTCCCTTTATTTGTAAGTATTGTGATTTCCGTCATATCTGCGAATATCGTCGCCTATGAGTTTTGAGTCACTTCGACGTATCGTCTCGCGGACAGTTCGAAATCCGCAGACATCTAAAGATCTTCAGATCGCACGAATTTTTGATGCCGCTAGAACCGTTCTTCGAAAACTATGGGGAGAGGAACGATCCGCGCTGATTGACCCTATTTCCTTCAAAGAAGGGATACTTAAATTTGCAACATTTTCTCCTGCGGCGAAGCAACAATTAACCGTCGAAGCTCCACGCATCAAGAACGAAATTAATCGTCAGCTTGGAACGGTCATCGTCCACTCCATTGTTATCCACGCTAAAGGGTTCTGAACGCATCGTACACATGGTATAGTATATTTCTTATATGACGTTCCGCGCGTATCTCGTACTCATGGGACTTTCGACTGCAATGGCATGGATCGGTTGGGCGATTGTACTCTTTAACATCAATCCATTCGAGACCGGACTACCCGGTTTTGCGATATTTTATATCACGTTATGTGTCGGAATGGTCGGTATACTAACGCTCGCTGGAATTCTCTATCGTGTCAGACTTCGAAAACGGCAAACAGTCATAAGCCGAGAGGTTAAAATTTCATTCCGACATGCGCTTCTTCTTACAGCTGTATCAGTCATCGCGTTAATCTTGTCGCAGCAGGGAGTGCTCCATTGGTGGGTACTTATTGTACTCATCGCTATAGCTGCAATATTGGAGTACCTCTCTCTCCTTGTTCAGTATGCCCGCCGTGGATGATCCAAATGCCACTCTTGCAAGAGTATCGACGCCAAGCGTAAGATGGCCGCGATATGTGGCCAACCGTATTTGGACGTTTTTCTAAAGATCTCGGTATTGATCTCGGTACTGCGAATACTCTTGTCTGTACCAAAGAGAGTGGAGTTATCATTCAGGAGCCATCAGTTGTTGCCGTAAATATTCGTAATGGTCAAATTCTTGCCGTAGGTGAAGATGCCCGAAATATGATCGGGAAGACGCCAGCACATATTCAAGTAACACGCCCACTCCAACGGGGTATCATCGCAGATTTTGAGGTAACAGAAAAAATGCTCAGATATTTTATTGATAAAATCCATCGAGAAAATTCTCTACTCATACCTCGACCTCGCGTCGTCATCGGTGTACCACTTGATGTCACAGAAGTAGAACGAAAAGCTGTAGGCGATGCAGCACTCTCCGCGGGTGCGCGTGACGTCTTTATCGTCGAGGAACCTGTCGCGGCGGCAATTGGAATTGGGCTTCCAATCTCCGATCCAGTAGGCAACATGATCGTAGACTTTGGCGGCGGAACATCGGAAATTGCCGTAATCTCCTTAAATGGTGTTGTGACGGCAAAATCAATCCCAATCGCCGGAGATGAACTAAACAAAAATATTATCCAGTATGCGCGCGACGTCTTCAACATTCTCTTAGGAGAACGTGCCGCTGAAGATGTTAAACTCTCTGCTGGATCCGCCGTGCCGCTCGGCGAACGAATTGAAGTACCAATCCGTGGACGTGATCTTTTATCTGGCCTGCCACGGGAGATTATGGTGAATGACAGCCAAATTCGTGAAGCGCTATCTCGGTCCATCAAAGCCATTATCGATCATATTAAATCAATCCTCGAAATCACACCTCCAGAGCTTGTCGCAGACATTTATCGACGCGGCATTGTCATAACTGGTGGTGGCGCATTACTTCGCGGCATTGATCAGGCAATCACAGAGGGAACTGGCCTACCCGTTCATCTTGCGGATGATCCATTAACCGCCGTTGCGCGTGGCGCTGGGATATTACTTGAAAAGGAGCGCTTGCTTCAGGATGTCACACTGCCTTCAGCGGACAGGATGACTTAACCTAACTGCGACCATGAAACGTCGTGCGCCGGTCACTCTCATCGTCCTCGGCCTGATCGTCGCAGTGGGATTTTTGCATCTTGTTGGCGTCCTTCGCCCTGTAGAAAATGACATACGCTGGGCTTTTGAGCCTATCGCCAGCGTCTTTGGATTTGTAGGTGTATCCATTGGCAGACAAACAGAACCCAAAGAAAATATAAGCGCACTTAAAACACATGTCCGTGATCTGGAGGCTCGTTTGTCTACCGTTTCCGTGGATTACGTCCGGCTTAAAGCCCTTGAAGAGGAAAACCACTCACTTAAAGAGCTCTCGTCTTTTTTAAAAACGTCTGGATATGATCATGTTGGTGCGCGAATCATCGCACGTAGCTCAGATCCACAAACTGCAACAATCCTTATTGACCGCGGGGCCAGCGACGGTCTCGAAGTTGGAATGGCCGTAATTTCGGGTGATGGAATCTTTGTCGGAAAAATATCTTCATTAAACCAAAATGTCTCTACCGTTCTCCTCGTATCGGATCGCCGGAGCCGCATCGCCGCCGCACGTGCTGGAGATAAAAAACTCTTCGGCATTGTCCAAGGAGAGGGAAACGGCGTCGCACGATTAACACTCGTACCGCAAGCCGATGCTCTCGCAAAAAATGACATCATTATAACCGCCGGCACAGAAGACAAGATCCCGAAAAACCTCGCTATCGGTATGGTAGATGATATCCAGGGGCATCGAACTGATCCGTTTAAAACTGCGACGATTGAACCGTTAGCACGTCCGAATTCGCTGAATCTAGTCGCCGTCTTGCGGCCAGATGTGCTTCGCCCCTTAAAGGGGAACACATCTTCCCTATGAATATCCGGAGTATCTGTACCATGATTTTTGCTGGATTCCTTTTAGGGATGTTTGAAGCGACACTCTCTACATTTTTACACGGCTATACTTCCTTCATCCTACCCGTTATCCCGTTTATAGTACTTCTTATTGTCCGAGATCGACCGACTCATGCACTTATCGCCGCAGGTTCCGCTGGTCTCGTGATGGATATCTTTGCGCTTGGACATCCAACATTCGCCATCGCCCGACTCTTAATAATCGCACTCCTTATCATATTTCTCGCACGGACTTTCCTTACCAATCAATCACTCTATGCCGCGGTGGCACTTACAATTATCGCACGAACTATTGATCGCTCATGGCTGATGATCGTGTATTGGATTCGCGGATCTCTTCCGTTCATCCAAATGGTTCACCTGAGCTGGCCCTCCGCATGGCGAATTGCAATATCCGACATAATTTTCGTTACTGTCATATTTATTTTCCTCACATTTTTGACCCAAAAATTTGTTATTAGGCGGAGCCAGACCCAGACCCAGACCTATGTCTAATCGACGCCCACATAAACTTTTTCCATGGTCCAAACGCGGCCTCGGCCTACAAGTAAAACGTAGTTCACATTCAGAGATGGCTCACGAAGTATTATTTGAAGATGATTTTACGCATCTAAAAGATAGACCATTGTTTCTTGGAGTCGTTGTCCCGCGTTCCAGATTTGTTGTTACAATGATACTTATTTTTGTCATTATTACGATCTTACTTGGACGTGCAATGACCATGCAGATCCTGGAGAGTACTACATACCAGGCTCGTGCCGAAGGGAATCGGCTTCGAACAAAAATCATTCCTGCACGTCGCGGGATTATCCGTGACGATGACGGGAGGATTCTCGCAGAAAATATTCCCTCATTTGATCTCCGCGTCATTCCTTGGCTTCTTCCGAAAGATCCGAACACACGTGATGATCTACTCGCACATGTCGGACGACAAGTCGGAATGAGCCTTGAAGAGATCCACACAGTAATCGCCTCCGAAAAAGATCCTTCACAAAGTTTAACACTGATGCGCGACGTTCCATACGCGCGTGCGATTGCAGTCCAGATCCTCCTAGGAAGCGACCCCGCGATCCACATCACGATCGGGAGTAAACGAGAGTACCCATATTCCAAAAATATCGAAAGTCTCTCACACGTACTGGGATATGTTGGAGCGATCTCTCCTCGTGAATTAGCAGCCCATCCGCAGTACCGACAGGTGGACCTCATCGGAAAAGTGGGAATTGAAGCATCATATGAATCGCTCTTACACGGAATACCGGGAGAACAGCAGACTGAGGTAAATGCACAAAATAGTGTAACGACGATTGTGAGTCGGCGTGTACCGATTGACGGAACGGATATCAACCTGTCGCTAGATGTGGACATCCAGCGCGCTGCCGAACGCGCGCTTCATGATGAACTAAAACTTAAACATTTAACGCGAGGTGCCGTCATTGTAATGGATCCACGCGATGGATCGTTACTCGCAGTGGTTTCTCTTCCAGCATACAACGACAATATATTTTCTGGGACTGTCTCCTCAACACAATATCGTGCGCTGATCAATAACCCGGACCATCCGCTCCTTCCCCGGGCGTGGGCTGGAGTCTATCCATCTGGTTCCACAGTGAAACCAACGATCGCAACTGCTGCGCTCGCCGAAGGTATTATTACGCCGAAAACGACTGTCGATTCCGTCGGCGGTATCAAAGTTGGTGGGAGATTTTTTCCCGACTGGAAGGCTGGTGGACATGGAATCACAAATGTACGAAAAGCAATCGCATTGTCCGTGAATACCTTTTTTTACTATATTGGTGGGGGATATAAATCATTCATCGGTCTCGGTGTGGATCGCCTGACAAAATGGATGAGAAAATTCGGACTTGGAAGCAAAACAGGCATAGACGTCCCCGGTGAATCTGCTGGCTTTGTCCCATCAAAAGAATGGAAAGAAAAAACCAAAGGAGAACACTGGTATACCGGCGATACCTATAACCTCTCAATCGGCCAGGGAGATCTTTTAGTAACCCCACTCCAAGTTGCATTGTGGACCGCAGAAATTGCCAATGGTGGTTTTGTTATCAAACCTCATTTTGTCGAATCACTGGGGCAAAAGGCTAATCTGCTCGTCGCGACATCAACGCGAGGAACGCAACCAATCGCGCCAGCGCCCGATATTGCAACAGTTCGTGCAGGAATGCGGGATACCGTAACCTATGGTTCTGGGCGTAGACTCTCAAATCTACCGTTCACTGTGGCCGGAAAGACTGGGACGGCTCAGTGGCGCAAAGGTCGCCCCAATCATTCGTGGTTCACGGCGTTCGCGCCATATAATAATCCAGAAATCGTCGTCACAGTCCTTCTTGAAGAGGGTATTGAAGGGACTACGACAGCTGTTCCCGTTGCCCGTAAGATCCTTGAAGCATGGTACGCAAAAAAAATGAAAAAACGATCGTCCAGTCATCGTCGGTCCAAAACAAGTCTATTCCAATATCAATCACTCCCACAGCAGCGGTAACGTTCTATCAACATCGGAAAGTCCTTGACATGTCATTGGACATCCATTTATCCTAACTAGTATTATCGCACTGAACATATCGGTGCGTATTTAATTCAAACATTATGGCACCGACGTATCTCACTCAGGGAGGCCTTGACAAGATTAAGGCAGAATTAGTAACTCTTAAGACGAAAACTAGACGTGAGCTCGCGGACCGCATTGAAACGGCTAAAGCGCTCGGTGATCTTTCGGAGAACGCCGAATATCACGAAGCAAAAGACGCACTCGGGATGGCGGAAGGCCGTATTCGCGAAATCGAAGAAATGCTTAAAAATGTCTCAATTATCGCAAACGTAAAGGGAACCGATACCGTGAATATCGGCTCAAACGTCGAAGTCGAAGTCAATGGCGCAACACGGACATATGAAATTGTCGGCTCAAACGAGGCGAACCCATTAAGTGGACGTATCTCCAATGAATCACCTACTGGAAAAGCATTTCTCGGACAGGCCGTTGGTGATGCAGTTAGTGTCGAAACGCCAGCGGGAACGATGGTCTATAAAATTCTAAAAATCTCCTGATCAAAGATCAATGTACATAATCAGATTCACCTAGGTGTGCATGAACGACGCGGTCCTTGACTTTTCACATTGACGCGGCTTGTGCGCCTCGGTACTCTCGCACGAGAATACATATGCTTAATGAAGCACAGGTGAGACGCAAAAAACTTCAGACGCTCCGCGAGAACGGCACTGACCCGTACCCATCCGCAACCGATCGTGACACAACCTGTGGTGATACCACAGCAAAATTTGATGACCTTACAGCTTCTGGGAATCAAATAACGATCGCAGGACGCATTCTCACAATTCGCGTCCATGGAGCGATCATGTTCGCGGACATGATAGACGACTTTGGCGGAATCCAAATTGCTCTTAAAGAAGATAAGATCGGCACGGAATCATTTGTACAATTCCGTGATCAAATCGACCCCGGAGATATTATAGAAGCAAGCGGGACTGTATTTACGACCAAGCGTGGAGAGAAGACACTGGCAGTCAATGCGTGGAAGGTCCTCGCAAAAGCGCTGCTTCCACTCCCAGAGAAGTGGTACGGTCTGCAAGACATGGAGAAACGATATCGCGAGCGCGAGATGGATCTCTTAAGTAATCCAGAGGTCCGACATCGATTTCTCGTTCGTTCAAAAATTGTCACCTCATTCCGTAAATTCCTTAATGAGCGCGGATTTATTGAGGTCGAAACCCCCATGCTCCAACCAATCCCAGGAGGCGCAAATGCCCGTCCGTTTATCACACACCATCATGCCCTTAATACCGATCTCTACCTCCGCATCGCGCCAGAACTCTATCTCAAACGTCTCGTCGTCGGTGGATTTGAAAAGGTCTATGAAATCGGACGATGTTTCCGCAATGAGGGCATTGATCATGCACACAATCCAGAGTTCACAATGATTGAGCTTTATTGGGCATATGCTAAAAAAGAAGCCTTTATCTTGTTTATGGAAGATATGCTGGTTGCGGCAATTACGGAATCTATTGGGAACAAAAAAATTTCACAGGCAGACGGTACGGAAATTGATTTTACCGCTCCGTGGCCGCGAACGACATTTCGCGATGCAATTTACGACGCATGCGGTATTGATATTGGATCGTTAAAGACACCAAAGGATATCGAGTGTGCCGCAACGGGAAAAAAAATGGATATCGATTTTTCGGGTTGCCATGGATTGGGAGAATATTACGATGAGCTGTACAAAAAATCTACTCGTCCTGGGTTAATCCAGCCGACATGGGTCTTTGATTATCCCATTGAGCTGAAACCACTTGCTGCACAATCTGATAGCGATGCTGGCAATAGCGCATCAGTCCAGCTTATCGTCGACGGTGCGGAAATTATCAATGCATATTATCATGAGCTACACGACCCCATTGAACAGCGACGCCGTTTCATAGACCAACAAGCGCTTCGGGAAGAGGGGAGCGAAGTCGCGCAGCAGGTGGACGAGCCATTTCTCCGTGCAATAGAGCATGGAATGCCGCCTACAAGCGGAATGGGCCTCGGAATAGACCGATTTACGGCAATACTCACAGGTGCGCCAAATCTAAAAGAAGTAATCCTTTTCCCAACATTGAAACCGGAAACTTTATGAAAAAAATTGCCATGTGCTTCGGCACCTTTGATGGCCTGCACGCAGGCCATGAAGACTACTTTCGTCAAGCAAAGAACCTTGCTGATGAGCTTGTTGTTGTTGTTGCTCGTGACTCAACAGTCGTCGATGTTAAAGGAAATTTACCATGTACCAATGAGGAGCAGCGACTAAAAATCATCCAGGAACATCCCCTCGTTGACGATGCTCGCCTTGGATACGAAGATGACAGATTTCGTATTCTTGAAGAAGTAAAACCCGATGTTGTCTGTCTCGGTTACGATCAGGAAGCGTTCACCGAACATTTGGACGGAGAGCTTGCTCGCCGCGGGTTATCGCCCGAGATTATCCGGTGTCAACCGTACTATCCAGACACACTCAAATCCTCTCTGCTCCGTGGCGCTCGTGTGGATGATGATGACTCGTACAACGAAGCGGAATATGAAGAACGAGGATTACCGATCTAACTATGCTTGATCCAAAATACATCCGTGAACACGCAGAGGAGATCAAACAAAACAATACGTCTCGTCGTGCAGAGATTGATCTAGATATATGGATCACATTAGACACAAAGCGCCTTAATCTCCTACGTGCGATGGAGAATCTTCGTGCGAAGCGTAACGTCGTGGCGGAAAAGATGGCTTCTGCATCTTCAGAAGACCGTCCACCACTCATGGATGAGGGGAGGCAATTAAAGGACATGGTTACAGAGGCAGAAGTGTCGCTGACTTCTGTCGAAGCCGAATGGAAAGCAGATCTTTTAGCCATTCCAAACCTAACGCACCCAGATGTTCCTCATGGTGCAGGAGATGAGAATAACGTAGTTCTACGCGAAGTCGGAACTCCAATATCACTCCGCAATCCAAAAGACCATCTCGCCCTAGCAAAACAATACAATCTCATTGACTTTGAACGTGCGGCAAAAATTACAGGCACAAAATTCTATTTCCTTAAAGGTAAGCTCGCGATTCTAGAACAAGCACTTATTCGATATGGAATCGAACACATGGTACGGGAAGGCTATGAAATGCTAACAACACCTGATCTCGCCAGAGAAGCCGTCCTTATCGGTAAAGGATTCTTGCCACGTGGACCAGAGACACAGGTTTATTATATCGACGGACAGGATCTGGCACTTATTGGAACATCGGAAATCCCTGTCCTCGGATATCACATGGATGAAATCTTAAAAGAAGAAGAACTTCCAAAAAAATATGTGGCGTTCTCTCATTGTTTCCGTACCGAGTCTGGATCGTATGGACGCGAATCCTATGGATTGTATCGCGTTCATCAATTTTCTAAAGTCGAGATGTTCGCATTTGTTCTTCCAGAGCAATCCGAAGCATTACATCTTGAGTTCCTCCGTATCGAAGAAGCATTTTGGAAGAACTTAAAAATTCCATATCGCGTCGTTGATTGTTGCACTGGAGATTTAGGTGGTTCTGACTATCGACGGTATGACATTGAAGCATGGATGTGGGGGAAGAATAATGGAAAAGGAGGATACGGCGAGGTGACATCCTGCTCAAATTGTATCGACTATCAAGCGCGTGGTCTTAACATCCGATACGCTTCTAAAGAAGGGAAAAAAGGTCATCTCCATACGTTGAACGGAACGGTCGTGGCAACTCCGCGGGCGATGATTACAGTTCTTGAAAACGGACAGCAAGATGACGGTTCGATTAAAATTCCAGAGATTCTTGTCCCATATTGTGGCTTTGATCGTATTGATTAATAGCATCACTGGACAGAACATGCAGAAAGCCTGAAAATACGTCGTATGAGGCGCTCTAGTAAAACTTGGGTTGAAATATCACATTCTGCGCTGACCTCGAATATATCTGCATTTCGGACGCACCTCGGCGAGACCGGAATAATGGCCGTCGTAAAGTCTAACGCATACGGCCACGGCCTCATCGAGACATCCAAGATTGCGGACAAAGCTGGTGTGGAATGGTTTGGCGTGGATAATGTGGACGAAGGTCTTGCACTCCGAAAAAACGGTATTATAAAACCGATTTTAATCCTCGGATATACATTAAACAGCCGACTTAGAGATTGCATCGACGCAGGACTTTCATTCGTTATTTACAACACGGAAACAGTCCGTGCATTACAGTTGCTCAAAGTACGTCCAATCGGACGCCATCCGTCTAAAAACATACGCGCCGCCTTCGTCCATCTCAAGATTGAAACGGGCACGACACGTCAGGGCATTGCTGGAGCAGAACTCCGTTCGCTCGTACGGGCACTCAAACGAACACCAGGCGTCGTTATTGAGGGTGTTATGACACACTATGCAAATATCGAAGATACAACGGATTCTAGTTATGCGGAACTCCAATTAAAACGATATCACAAAGCCATTAAACTTTTGCGAGATGAAGGCATTGATCCGCCATGGAAACATACAGCTTGCAGCGCCGCGGCCATCCTGTTTCCTGATACACGTTTCAACCTTGCACGTATCGGAATCGCCATGTACGGACTTTGGCCATCTAAAGAGACACAAAAAACTGCGATACACCAAAAACAAAAACTCCGCCTCACACCCGCTCTCACATGGAAAACTATCATTGCACAAATCAAATATGTAAAAAAAGGAACACCCGTAAGTTATGGACTAACCTACCGCGTCCAACACAATGCAAAACTTGCTATCCTCCCGATCGGGTATTGGGACGGATATGACCGACGCAGACTTTCGAATACCGCCGAAGTCCTCGTTCGTGGCCAGCGATGTAAAATTGTCGGCTGCATCTGCATGAATATGTGTATCATCGACGTGACAAATGTAAGAGGGGTTCGTCCTGAAGACGAGGTCGTAATTATCGGAAAACAAAAAACAGAAGAAATTACAGCTGACGATCTCGCCGCTCAAATCGGAACTATCAATTACGAAATTGTCACGCGGATTAATCCGTTGATTCAAAGAATTGTTCATTGATATGAAACATCGACGACGACACTATGGAACCTTCCATCGATTGAGAGTAGAACAGTCCAAGTCTAGTGAGCTTATCACCAGCACTCTTGTCGCCTCTTTTTTTATCCTTTTTGCAGTCTGGTTTATTTTTATTTCTGGACATTATTCTGTTACAGATATTCAAATACATGGCCTGCAATCCATCAGTAGGGGAGAAGTAGTGTCATCAACCTATGCTATCCTAGATACAGATAAAAATACATGGAATCCATGGGACAAACGAAACATTTTTTTTATTAATACAGATGATCTAGCACAGAAACTTAAAGACTATTTATTTGCGGAAAATGTAACCGTAAAAAAATTCTATCCCAATATTTTACGACTCAAAATTCAAGAACGACAACGAAGTGTCATCATCGCCTCAAATAACCAACTCTTAAATGTCGATACGAATGGTATTGTTACTAGTAAAACACACGGAGACGAAGCAAATCGCGTACGGCTTCTCCTTCGCAAAAAAACTCTTGCTGACGCGTCCTTCAGGCCTGTCGTTGCCGTCAATCTATCAGAGATGGTTACAAATGGGTATCAGATCACAAATACAACAACTGTAAAGTTATGGATCGATAGTTACCGGGCTCTAGTTGCCTCAGGAATGAAATTCAGGTATCTGGGACTCTCAACAGTAACATCTACAAAGATGTATGCCATCTCAAATAATGGAATAAAAATCTTCTTTGACTTAAAAGAACCTCTTCAACCCCAAATCGAAACGTATCAAAAATTTATGGCATCCAAACCACGTACTATGCACATCTACAGATATGTAGACGTACGGATCCCTGGAAAGCTGTATATTGAATAAGAGGACTTTAGTATATCAAAAAGAGGACTTTGGCTTACCAACTGAAATTAAATCCTCTTATGTGTCGCATAAGATATATTGTGCGACGCATATAAATACTTATAATCCAGTACTCTCCACTATCCTACCGGAGATCTCGGCGTCCAGATATTGATGTCCCACCATGCTTTAGCACTCGCAAGCAGATCCCGAACCCAAAACATCGTGTTGTTAACATAATGCCGAAGATCGGATGTTACGCCCCATGTATCGATGCCCATACGATTACAAAGGTAAAGCGCGCGGCCGATATGAAATCTTTGAGTTACGACGATCGCATGTTTGATTCCCATTTCCTTTGCATGTTTGCAAGATTCATACGTCCGAAATCCTCTTCCGTCAATTAAGATCCGATTCTCTGGCACACCTTTACTCTCGATAAACGATTGCATTACATCAATCTCATCAGCATGAAACTCTCCATCATCCCCGGTCAAAAGGACCCAGCTTACGCTTCCTTGTTTATAGAGTTCTGCTCCAACACGCAAACGATCAGCCAGTGCATCCGACGGCGTTCCGTCTGAATGTACGCTCGCACCGAGAACGATAGCTACAGTCGATGTTGGCACCTTTCCGATTGCAATAATTCGATGGATGTATTGCCCTTGCACATCTGCCACAATAGCCACGATCATGGAAGCAGCCAGGATAATACTCGTCAAAAGGATGGTCGTGCGCTTTTTCATTCTTCGATAGAAGGTTTTTCTAAAAGCTCTGTCTGGATGCTAGTAGCTGTCCCTGTAATTCGTAAAATATCTTTATCAATCTTCGCCAATTCCTTACCTGCAAGGTTGTACTGGTTTACGGTTGTGCCGAGATTTTTTCCAACACTGCGAAAATATTGGTCATACGCGGAAAGATGACGCCCGAGATCCCCGACTCGCGTACGGATCTCTTGCGCCTGCTCCTCAATTTGGAGCGCACGTAATCCCTGAAGCACCGTCTGGAGATACGCAAGAAATGACGTCGGCGAAACGATAATTACATGATACCTCCCTGCGGCGCGTTGAATAATACTCTCGCTGTCTTCAATGACTGCGCCAATTTTGTTGATGAGGAGATCATAATAAATCGCCTCGTGCGGAATAAACATGAATGCAAAATCCATAGTCCCCTCTTGCGGTCGGATATACTTCGCTGTCTCTTTCACACGTTCCTTAAGATCATTTACAAAAACTTTTTCAATTTTGTCGCGCTCTGTCGGATTTCGCTCTTCAATAATACGATTATAATTCTCAAGACTAAACTTAGAATCCACGGGTACAATTTTATCTTTAATAAATACCGCCGCATCCACGATTTCTCCGTCTTTAAATGCATATTGCATCTGAAAGTTCCCTGGTGGAAGAGCATTTTTTAAAATTGTCTCAAGATAATATTCACCAAGAATCCCACGTTGTTTTGGATTTTTAAGCATGTCCTGCAAACTCTGAAGTTGAGCAGTCACGTCAAGGACTTGTTTAGATGTTTCTTCCATGCGCGTGAGCTTCTCGGTCACATCCCGAATAATGGAAGATGATGCTGAAAACTGCTGACGAACGGCTTGATGTGTCTCCCCCATCCGGTCTCCAATCTCCTTTTGGAGCTGGGCAATCTGATTCTGCAATAGAATGAGCCCTTGACGTTCTTCGCCATTTTCCGTAGATTTGACTCGCTTCATGGACGCCACAAGCCACAGGACGGCTCCAATGAGCCCTAAAATCAGGACGGAGAGCAAGACCGAAAATCCGTTAGTCATAAGGACTTCCAGACTGCCACAGACGCATGCGTCGGGCAACGGCTGTTCATTTTTCCAAGTGTTTTTGGGCATTCTGCCGATTTTATTCCCAAATTATATAGATTAAACGTATATGCTAGTTTCTTTTTTTCTACCTGATGATGAATTTGATGAGGAACCAGAAGACGAACTCGCTTCCGCTGGGATGCATGCTACGACGGATAATGGCACGGACGATGACAATATTGATGAGGATTCAGATCCGTTAGATTATTTAAATATCTGTTTTAAGGTTTAAAAATATAGCTACTATTGACATAAAAAAAATTATGTGCTTTAATGATATTAATCATTAGTCAGAATCACATTGATACGTGGATGGTCACGTCCGATGACTAAAGGGTTGTATCTCTGAACCATCTCAGATATACGATATTGTACTCAACCGAGTCACGTACTCAAAGCCCCCGCGCTGAAATATCCTTCGGGATTGACCAGTGCGGGGCATTTTCTTTTTAAAAAAATCAAAAAAGTTCTACCAAATAGGCGCTGTTATACGCTATTAATTTTTAACTTTTTTCTTGAGGGAAGAAAGACCTTCAGTCCTTTTTAACGGCAATCCCTTGGTACATGTGACTCACAAGTTTTGGCATCCTGCGCATATCAAATTCTTTATATTCAATCATCTCAAAAGCATGAGAAGATAGTAGAGCTTTAATATCTCGATCTAAATGGCATCCATCGCCAACTTTTTTCCAAAGTGGACAAAGTCTCTTTTGCCATTTTCGTACACTCTGTCTTCTACTCAAACCATGTTCTATAAAAATAAACTTACCATTGGGTTTTAAGACACGATGAATCTCTTCTAAGGCTTGATGAACGTTCGGGATACTACAAAGAGTCCACGTACTTATTACTGTATCAAAGATTTGATTCGCCATCGGAAGTTTTTCGGCCGTTACAACCCGATGGTCGACAGTTTTACCTGCTAACTTGGCACGTTTTTTAACATAAGAAATCATCCCTAAATTCACATCTACCGATGTTATATCTTTAATGTGTGCAGGATATTCAGTAAGATTCAACCCCGTACCAAGACCTATTTCTAAAACTTTTCCTTCAGTACTCGCTAAAACTTCTTTTCGTTTTTCTTGAAAAGAGTTCATCGCCATGAACGTATTTAATACCAAAGGAAAGATGCACGTGGAATAGATACCCATGCCGTAGATTAAAAAATCTTATTTTATATACTATACGCGAATAATCTAAAATTTTCTATAGTAAACCCCGACGGATTGCAATTTTTATTTTTCCAATTATCCAACCAATGAGTGCTCTGACAACCGCAAAAATTCCAATTCTTAGATAATTTGTAGGCACACTGCATTTCTTCTTGGGTGGTGAAAAAAATAGGATAATAACGGGATCAGTTCAAAAACCTATTATAAATTTGATTGTTGACTTGGTTTTTGAATTTTATAATATATTGATTATAAAATAAGATTTTAATAACAATAATCACTTTTTTTACCGGCCACTTCATCTCCGGCAGGCAAACTTTTTACAATAGTTTGTTCTTTTGGCGAAAGATAATTAAGCC
>QIKL01000045.1 GCA_003231955.1 Candidatus Uhrbacteria bacterium
CAAAACCGTCGTCCAGAGTGCAGCCCCACGCATCGCGCGGTGTCGTGCAGGATGACAATTTAAAAAGAAGATTCTGATTTGAAGTTGAGACAAGATTTGGTGTGACAATATCCGTCACAAGTGAAGCACGAAGGTCTTTACCCGTATTCTGTGCGCTAGCCTGGGCATCAACACTTAATAAATTAACATTTTCTTCCGCAGGAGTGGCACTCAGCAGATTAAAAAATTTAGAGATTGCTCCGACGGCGAGTGTATTTGCAAACGTCGATACTAAAAATAACGGCAATTGTTCAAAGCTTGACCTAAATGCTTCCAACGCCATCGTACTTGCCTTATCGCGTTGATTATCTATCGCTATCTTAAGCGGATCAGTCACGACCATCGCATTTTCAAATACCTTCGCCGGTGTTTGGATCGTATCGCTAATAAGTGATGTCAGGATCTTCATCCCTCCACCTTCTTGGCGATTCTTCGTTGCCGAAGCTTTCATGGTTAAATATTTATTAATAAGCACCTGATTACTAAAGAGTCCGACCTTCATTTGGTTGTCCCGTACAACATCCTTTCGTAACGTACTAGCCAAAGTCGTATTGTCTAGACTTCGATATGCCTGCTTAAAATTATCTGCAATTACAGCATACCCACAGCTCTGATCTAGATTCGTTGTATTCGATGAAAGTCCAAGAGATAATTTTAGGTTAAGGGTAATAGGCCGACAAAGATTGATCCCAAGCTGTTTCTGCAAAAAATCACTCTTTGCCATTGAGGTAATCATCACGTTCACACTTGCCTTACCCACATCCTCCCAAAACCCTTTAAATCCTTTACGGTAAAACGCTGGACCACCGCCCTTAAAACCGGAAAGCATCCATTTTGCCATATCGACTGCCAATATCTGAGTAAACATTTGCATCCCAGAAATAACCGCATTTCCAACCGCAAATTGCCATGTATGTAATAGCTTCCCCCTAGCTGCTGCGATATTCTCATAAACATGACATTGCGTCGGAATTGTAAATGAAAATCCGGGACTGGCCCCACTGATATACGGAGGAGCACATACCATAGCAGGCGGCGCAAGAAAATCCATTGAGTTGTCAGCCAAAGCTGGAGATGCAAACCCGCTTGTCAGGATAACAAAAAGGATCATGGAAATAACCATGGAGATTTTTGCGGTTGTCTGAAACGACGGTTTGCGGATCATATCATCTTACTTAACAGCCGTATTTACGGATGTTTTACTCCTGTACTGTACCATGGCTTGATCATAGACCTTTAAAATCTGAGCATTACTCATCGCATCAAGTGTCGCCTGGGGTACAGAATCCTTGAGCGCGGCACGAATCGCCGTCGGATTTCGTGGAATCGGCTGAACGACATTCGTTGGAGCTGATGACGACTTTAGGATAGTGGAGGCCTGCGCTGCCGCCCCCTTATTCGCCGCATTAAGCAGCCCAGAAAAATTAAAACCTGCTGACTGAACCGGCTGTGTACTCGTTGTTGGTGTAACCCGGCTTAAATCAATAACCCCTCTAACATTTGGATTTTTATTGGTGCAGTTCAAATTCTTTCCCGTAAGCACACGAATGTTGTCCGGAATACCGTCACCGCACGTATCACGCAAATTTGGATTCGTATGAAAGACGTGCTCCTCATCATAATCGGAGAGTCCATCACCATCCGTATCTGTACGTTTTTGTTTGGCGATAATTTGTGCCTTGCTCGGACCAATAAGTTTCTTGGTAACGAGGATCTGTTTTGTGTTCACGAGAAAGGGTACCCTAACACTTTCACGAAGACGAAAGAGGGACAACCCTATAGCGAACACTCCGCTTATACCCAAAATAATAACAGAGATCTTCTGCTCTATGGAAAAAGCTTCCCATCGTTCACGAATAGTTTCCCACATGCAAAGTGGACAATTGTGCTAGCCCATCCATCCTTACTTAACTTAGTGGAGGCGGAACTCAGCCAAAAAAGTATACCATAGCATCAAAAAAAATACCCGCTAAAATGCGGGTTTCTTGACTAAAATAACGATCAATCCCTCTCCCAAGCAATTGATACCCTTTTCCCCTGATCACGAATGGGAATCCGAATCTCCAAAACGCCATTTTTTAAGACCGATGTAGCTGCGTCTGTGACGACTTCATACGGCAAAACAATTGAACGGCTGAACGCACCCCAATAACATTCGCGATAAAACCACTGATCTTCATTAATAATCTCATCCGTACACCGTCGGGAACCTCGAATCGTTAAAAGATCGCCATGGATCAAAATATCCACATCATCAGGCGTCACGCCAGCGACGGTTGAACGAACAACGAGGTCTCCCCCATTACGAAACACATCGACTGAGAGCTGACCTTCAGTAGAGGGCAACATCCAATCCGCATCTGAAATAAATTGCATACATGCTGAGTATAGCAGGAGATGGAAGCGGGAAGCTAGGAGAACAAAATAAAAACTTATGGTGTCTGTGTCGAATGTGCCACTGGCGCAGCCAGACTCCTTTTTCCAGAATCCGACGTAGAAAGTTTTTTCACGCCAATAAGACACACTGCCTGCCATGGCCGATAGTGGCTATGAAAAACCTTATTTTTATTATTTTTAACCGACCCGTTTGGATATGTAACCGTATATGTAAAGTCGGCATCCGCACCAGCATGCGCGCGTTCCGTACATTTCTTTCGCCCTGGCGGAAGACTCAATGTCTCGATAAACTTTGTTGGCGGCGGTTGGGTGATATTACTGACAACGGGATGAAGCTTGCTGACATTTGTAACCTTCGTTGTGCCGGTAAATGTCTCGCTCCGTCCATCCCGCGTCCCCCAAAACTCTAAAGTTACAATTGAACCTTTGATAAAAGCGCTAATAAGAATAGGATGACCCGTATCGTTCAAAAATCGAAAATCCGGCTTCGGATCATAGATCGTCGCATCAGTCCCAGCAGGTTCGTAATAGACAACGCGGTAGGAGTGATTTTGGCGCTCAACAATCGGGAGACCCGATGCGAGTGCGGCACGAAATGTCGTGGTCCCAATCTGACAAAGACCGCCACCAAAGCCTGGAGTAGTCCTATTGCCCTTGATAACAAGCTCCGGCAACCAATGATGTGCACCATCAACCACGCCGAGCGCCTTAACGAGTGAAAAGGTAGCGCCAGGCTGAATAATCGTACCGTTCAAAAGCGCAATACCATGCGCAATATTTTTAATACGATTTGCGGGCGACCGCAAAAAATTTGAAGTTCCGACGCCGAGAAGTTCTGTAATACCCATTCGAACCGGATCTTCTCCAACAAGTGTCGCTGGAACAACCTTCACAACTAACGGAAAAGTTGAAGTTGCTGGCCACTCTTTAAGAACCGTCCGCAACATCGCAGATGTATTGATCGCGATACCATCAATACCCGCGATAAAAGATTGAACCTTCCCGTTCTTGACTACTAAACTCCCATTTTTTCCTTGTTGCTCTACTCCTTTTGAGATAGAACGAAGACCTTTTGCAAACAATTTTGGATCCAATGTGACGGAAAGAGCGTCCCGTGTTCCAGTAACCGAGATCCACGATACTAACATCGACATCGGAACTGCGAAGGTCTGCTTTTGATATGTAAACGTGAGACTCGGTCGAGCAAGAAAAGACTCAACTCGCGGGATCAACGGCTGCAAATCATTCTCCGTCAGTTTTGGCTTCACTAACCGATCACTCAAATCAATTGGTTCAAAATCCAACACAGCTGCTTGCGCTTTAATAGTCTGCAGTGCTGGTGCGGTCACGATCTGTGTCCCTTCGCGCGCCGCATCAATCGAAACAACTGGCGGAGTTGAAGAGGCATTAATATAAATTCGAGCACTCTGCGGCAATATCGCATCAGTACTAAAACTTGCTCTTATTGCATCCGAAATACCGATATCATCGAATGTCATTGAAACGGGAACCGAAAACGGCGCTACACGGAGTTTGAGACGATTAAAGACATCACGAAGCCATCCGTCTGACCGACCTACACTGTAGGCCTGATTGATCGCCGTATCGATATTAAAACGGACGAGATCGTGAGATGCGTCTGGACTTACCGCAACCGCCGTGGCATCAACATCCGCCTCGCGGCCATGGTAACGAAATCTAAGCCCCTTCGCGAGTGCAGTATCAACCGCGCGCTGAACGGATGTCCGAGCCTCTTGTCTGGTCAATCCATCAAGGCGCACGTTTAAAACGCGTACACCCGGAAAAATACGATTCTCATACATCCGTCCGTAGACAACAAAAAACGCGCTGATAAACAGCGCAACTATAGCCAAGATGCCTAAAGATACCGAAGCCCATGTAAGAACAATCCGCATGTATTGGATGTTCAAAGCTGTCTTTTGTTTTGGCATACGTCTTAGTCTACGTTGAAAACAAACTATTGAGGAGGTCTCGCGCCAATGCCTGCCTGCCAGCATCTTCAGAACCAAATGCTGCGAAGACAACACCAACCTCCATTCCTCGTTTCGGTTGGCCTTCAATAGAGGTAATCGGAACCGTTATGATCTGCCTATCGTTAAATTCGAGCGTCGCATGCTCGTCTGTCAATGACGTAATCTTTGCTTTAAGCGGCATCATATTTTATAAAAGTTTTATAAAAGGCTTACCAACTTTTCCTAACAAAAAAAAGACTTTAAACAATCCGCACCCAAGAAACCTGTTTATAGGGGAGAGCGAGTCCGAAGACCTGCGGCACCCTACGAAAAGGTTCCATGCTTGTCGTGGACGCGGATTGTCCAAAGCCCTTGCATTGATAGAACGTCTCTTGAACTGTAAGGCCCACACTTTGTGGGAATGAAGTTTTATACCACACCCAGAAATTTCTGTCAACCATGCGCCCACAAAGGGACCAAAAAACGGTCTTTCCCAGGCCGTTTATAAAGATCTAAGACTAGTAGACCAGTAAAAAGCTCCCCTGTCAAGCGCCAAACTTTGCAGGCATTTTCGTGCCATCCTCTCCAAGCTTCACAGACAATACTTGAGACACGCCATCCTCTCCCATGGTCACTCCGTAGAGAATACCCGCTTTATTCATAGTTGCACGATTATGCGTCACGACTACGAATTGCGTACGATCGGCAAGAGAATCAATGATCTCCGCGAATTTTCTCGAGTTTGCTTCGTCAAGCGCAGCATCTACCTCATCAAGTACGACAAATGGCGATGGATTAATAGCCATAATTGCGCAGATAAGCGCAATAGACGTAAGCGCACGCTCACCGCCAGAAAGAAGCGCAATCGCTTTGAGTCGCTTTCCTGGCGGCGTGGCCTGAATCTCAATCCCTGCTTCTCGCTCCTTGCCATCCATATTTTCTTCACCACTTGCCTCATTTTCATTTAGTTCCGATTCTATCTTAAAAATCTTTGCCTCGCCGCCATTAAAAAGTTTTCGAAAAAATTTTCCAAATTCACGATCCAACTGACGAAATGCTGTATCCGCGCGTTCCGCAATCGTAGTATCTAATTCAGCGATAATAATTTCAAGTGACCTGATCGCATCTTTGAGATCCGTTGTCTGCCGGAGCAATGCATCAAACCGCTGTTTTGTTTCTTCATACTCCTTCATAGCTTCTGGATCTATACCGCCGATCCACTCCAACTGAGACCACAACTTTTGCATTCGTCGATGGAGATCATCTGCCGGTTTCCTGTTCGACTCCGTCTTATTAGAAATAACTTCTTCCGCAAGCTTTTCCAAATCTGGTTCAAGAGCCTCTGCTCGCGTTCGTAATTCTAAGAAAAAACCTTCACGGCGCGTCTCAAGGCGTGCGAGTTCTACGGTCGTTTCAGACAACGCACGTTCAGCTTGTTGGGCCTCGTGGCGCTTCGTTATAAGATCATGCTGAAGCTTAAAAAGATGTATACGACCTTCATCTTCTTTAGCGGACAGACGAGAAATCTCAGTCTCGGTTTCCGCGATCTTCTCTGCGACTGCGGCCATATCCTTTACGAGCGACATTACTTCCTTTTCGATCTCAGGATCCTGCAATTTTACCTTTGGTTCTTCCGGCGCAGGCTGTTGAAGCTTAGATAAAAGGTCCGCATTTCGTGTCTTGAGCTTAGAAACTAGTGTCTGGATCTTTTTTAGATCTGGTGTCTCAAGTTCGAGAAGCATAAAGATCTCATCGTGATCTTTAGATAACTTCTCAATCTCCTGAATAATTTTGGAGAGTGGCAAAGGCGACCACGGCTTTTGCATTTTGACCGCAGCAACACGCTGTTCAGATTCCAAACGGATTTGTCTCTCGCGAAACGAGCCTCGTTCCTCACGGAACGTGTCAAGCGTTTCCTGTAGTTTCCGTACGTCGGCAGAAACGGGTGCAGCCTGCTCCATTGCCGCAAGTTCTCGCTCCATCGCAGCCGCTTCAGCATTTTTTAATTCGTACACAACTTTTGCGTTCGCGGCGTTCTCGTTTGCCACTGAAAAATAGGTTCGGAGATCCGCCCAAACACTTCCAAAATACGCACGCTCGACTGTCCGTAATTCCTGTTCCAATGTCTCACGCTCCTTGAGGCGCTTCACCTGCCGCTCAAGTGATGTAAGACGCGGTTCAATCTCACGAAGCAATGCATCCGCCTGCTTCAAATTATCATGTGTCGCATTCAGCTTATTGATTGAGGAGTTGCGTTTAAGCCTAAATGGCTTAAGCCCCGCAGCCTCATCAAAAAACTCTCGCCGCTCGACTGGCGATGCCGACAACACTGCGTCAACCATCCCTTGTCCGATAACGCTATACGTACGCTGTCCAATCCCGCACTGTGCCAAAAGAAGTGCCACATCAATCAAACGTGCGGACTGTTTATTAATTTCATACTCAGATTGCCCATTGCGATACAACCGACGTGTGATTACGATCTCCGACCTATCGATATCCGGATGGTCATCATTTGTAAGTGTCAAGCTGACCTCAGCGAATCCAGCGCGCGCGCGTTTAGACGATCCAGAAAAAATAACATCCTCGGATTTTTTGCTGCGCAAGAGTTTCATACTTTGCTCGCCCATCACCCACCGCAACGCATCTGCGATGTTAGATTTACCAGATCCGTTCGGTCCAACAATCCCCGTAACGCCACGGCGTACGCCGACATCAGGATGAAACTCTAAAACGGTCTTATGCGCAAAAGTCTTAAAACCCTGCAATTCGAGACAGCTCAGATACATACCGACACATAGAGTACCCAAAGACCACGCAGATGAATAGTGGACGAGGACCATAACGACTGGTAATCTTAAACTATGACCGAATATTCGTTTAACCAACGCATGAAACACCTCCAGGGTGCTCTGGCAAAAGTATTAAAAACGGAAGTAGAGTTCCCGAACAGGGCATTCGTAACTGTACTCGCGACAAAAATGACTCGTAATCAAACGCACGCAAAAGTGATCCTATCCGTCATGCCAAATACAATGGAAACCGACGTACTGGCAACGCTCAAAGAGCATGATCACGAGATTAAGCACGCGCTCGCCAAAGAGCTACGCCTACGACATATTCCGGATTTCTACTGGGCTTTTGACGAAACCGAGGCCGAGGCCGAGGCTATTGACCAGGCTATCAATGAGCTAAAACGAAAGGGCGAATTATAGAGAGATGGGTTCAAAATCCGTTCCCACTATTGACGCATACGCTTATCTCGGATAAGCTGCTCCATTCCTATGACCGTATCACCAACCCGCGCATTCGGCCGCATGTATGAAGCAATCCGCCAAGCAAATCACGTACTTTTAATCGCTCACAAAAAACCTGATGGGGATACGCTCGGATCAAGTTCAAGCATGCTAAATTGGTTGCTTCGCGAGGGAAAAGATGTCACCGCGTTTTGCCTAGATGCACCCCCAAAAGTATTCCGATATCTCGACAACGTATACCGTTACACGAACGATTTACACGTCTTTAATTCTACGTATGATGTCGTCATCATCTTTGATTCTGGCGATCTCCGATATTGCGGTGTAGACCAGCTCGTCTCGCGCGTGCCGCCAGGATATCTCCTCATAAATATAGACCATCATATAACCAATACGCAGTATGGGGATCATAATCTCGTCCTTACGGACGCTAGCTCCACGGCAGAGGTTATGTATCGATTCTACGAAGCAAACGGGATATTCATTGACGCAGCCATGGCTACTTCGCTCCTTACTGGCCTTTTCACCGACACATCGAGTTTCACTAATGCAGCCACAAACCCCATCGCGGTTAAAGCTGCCTCCAGACTTCTCGCTGCAGGTGCTCGCCATGGCGACATTTTACAATATCTCTTACACGACAAATCAGTTGTCTCGCTCCGGATATGGGGCACCGTCCTCTCGCGGCTCCGATACAATGCTACACACGATGTCGTTACGACCTATCTCCTTCATACAGATACAAACGAGATTTCAACGGACATTATTGAAGGTGTTTCAAATTTTTTAAATGCAGTCACATATGGCGCGGGCACAATTTTATTTCTCCGCGAATTATCAGACGGCCAAATTAAGGGTTCGTTCCGCAGCATTAACTGCGACGTCTCAAAAATCGCACGGCTCATGGGCGGCGGCGGACATAAAAAAGCAGCAGGGTTCACTATTACGGGACGAATCAAAGAAACGCCAGACGGACCACGAATCGTCGCTGTCTAATGTGCTCCTTCATCCGTATATCAGATAAAGATATTTCTTTTGAAAAAATACCTTTATCTGGCTAGCACTCTCTCCTTTTGACTGCTAAACCACAATACGCTATCCTTATATCTATTATCTATGAAAAATCCTTACGAGATCCGCGACAATTATCTCATCCCAACTGTTATCGAAAAAACAACCTACGGAGAACGCGCGTACGATATCTACTCTCGCTTGCTTAAAGACCGAATCATCATGCTCGGCTCGCCGATTAACGACGGCGTTGCCAACACGATCGTCGCTCAGCTTCTCTTTTTGGAGAGCCAAGATAAAACAAAGGACATCAAACTCTATATCAACTCCCCTGGTGGGAGTGTGACAGATGGCCTCGCCATCTACGATACGATACAACACATTGTCTGCGATGTTGCGACGATCTGCGTCGGTATGGCCGCCTCAATGGGAGCGATTCTGCTCGCAGGTGGCACAAAGGGTAAACGTTTTGCCCTCCCAAACTCAGAAATCATGGTCCACCAACCGCTCGGCGGCGTAGAAGGCCAAGCGACAGACATTAAAATCCGCGCAGAGCGCATTATAAAAACCAAAGAACAACTTAATAAGATCCTCGCCAAACATACGGGACAAAAATTAAAAAAAGTTGAGCAAGATACTGATCGCGACTATTTTATGGATCCTAAACAAGCGCTTGCATACGGCCTAGTCGATAAAATTTTTACCAGCCATTAATATAATATTCAAAAGTCTCGCGATATATCGCGAGACTCTTATCATCGATGGATTTACAATTTGATGCGGCTTATTCCTTTTTTCCTTCATCTTCTTCATCAATTCCGACAAAGGCCACGCCGGAAACAATATCGCCAGATTCCTTAAATCGCATAATACGAACGCCCTGCGTATCCCGACCGATAGATGAGATCTTTTTTAACGGCGTCCTGAGCACAATCCCTTTCTTCGACATGATCATAAGATCTCGATCATCATCCTTTCCAGTAACATAGGCGGCAACAACACCACCTGTTTTAGCGGACACATGCATCGTCCGAATTCCCGATCCTCCACGTCCTTGAATTTTATATTCAGCAAGGTTTGTCCGCTTACCCAATCCGTTCTCCGCGATTGTAAAAAGCTCAAGACGTCCTTTTTCCACGAACGACGGAACAACTACATCCATACCGACTACGACATCATTCTTTTTGAGATTAATACCACGGACACCAGCCGCGTTGCGGCCCATAACGCGAACAGCAGTCTCCTTAAAACGGATTGACTGGCCATTCCGTGTCACGAGCATAATCTCGTCAGAACCAGAACTTGGCTTTACCCATTTTAGATCATCGCCTTCTTTGAGATTGATCGCGATAAGACCAGAACGCCGCATATTCTCAAATTCCTTAATCGCTGTCTTTTTGATCGTTCCACGAACTGTCACCATAACGAGATTCTTTGAGCCTTTCACGTCAGCCATGGCAAGCACAGTCGCGACTTTCTCACCTGGTGCAAGCTGAAGAAAATTTACGATGGCCTGTCCTTTCGCTATACGACTCCCCTGCGGGACATCATAAGCTTTAAGCAAAAATACCCGACCACGCGTCGTAAAAAATAGAATATCGGCATGCGTCGTCGTCGAAAAAAGACGCTCCACACGATCTTCTTCTTTTGTTGTAAGTCCGGTTATACCTTTTCCACCGCGACCCTGCCTGCGGAATGTATCTGGCGGGACACGCTTGATATATCCATTCGCAGTCATCATAACAATTGTTCTCTCGTCTGGAATCAAATCCTCGGCCGAGAACTCGCCAACAGGTGTTTTCACAATGCGCGTGCGACGTTCATCGCCGTATGCTTCTTTGAGCGCCAATACTTCCTTTCGTACGATCTCTAGCATCTTCTTTGCGGATTTCAGAATCGACTCAAGTTTCTTAATGAGATCAATCTTCTCCTTATATTCCTGCTCTATCTTAAGGCGCTCAAGATTGGCAAGCTGTTGGAGCCGCATTTCAAGAATCGCCTGCGACTGAATCTCTGTCATCTTAAACTGCGCGACGAGGTTAATTTTTGCTTCCTCTTTGTCTTTAGATCGTTTAATCGTCGCAATAACCTCGTCAATCTTTGCAAGTGCAATACGCAACCCCTCAAGGATATGTGCACGATCACGAGCGCGTGTGAGATCGTATTCGGCGCGACGACGTACCACAACCTGCCGATGCTTTACGTATTCCTCAAGAATATTTTTGAGTGTGAGAACGCGCGGCTGAATCCCGTCTACAAGCGCGAGCATGTTCACATGGAATGTCTCCTGAAGCTGAGACAGCTTAAACAGCTGATTTAAAACCTTTTTGGGATACGCGTCCTTTTTGAGTTCAATAACAATGCGAATCCCCTGTTTATTGGATTCATCACGTAAATCACGAATACCGTCAAGCTTCTTTTCCTGAACCAAATTTGCGATACGTTCGATAAGTGTCGACTTATTTACCTGATAGGGAATCTCCGTCACAATAATAGCGAAGCCGTTTTTATATTCCACGATATCAGCTTTGGCACGCATGACGATTCCGCCTTTGCCCGTGGCGTACGCCTGCTTAATCTCGTTGACGTCATAGATAATGCCTCTCGTCGGAAGATCGGGTCCTCTGACATGTTGCATAAGCTCGTCAACTGTGATGTTTTCATTGTCGATAAGCGCGGCGATACCATCACAAATCTCATTCAAATTATGCGGCGGAATATTTGTCGCCATACCAACAGCGATCCCAAGTGTTCCATTTAAAAGTAAATTCGGAAGACGAGCGGGCAAAACCGTTGGTTCCTTTACAGATCCGTCAAAGTTAGGACGAAAGTCCACCGTATCTCGGTCAATATCCTGTAACATCTCTTCGGCAATCGCCTGAAGTTTAGACTCCGTATATCGATAGGCGGCAGCGCTATCTCCGTCGATGGAACCAAAGTTCCCCTGCCCACGAATAAGCGGATACCGCAGAGAGAAATCTTGCGCCATGCGCACGAGGGATTCGTAAACAGCTAAATCTCCATGCGGATGATATTTACCGAGGACATCTCCAACGACCGTGGCACATTTTTTAAATCTAGAGGTCGATCGAAGGCCACTCTGCCACATCGAATAAAGAATACGGCGATGCACTGGTTTAAGTCCATCGCGGACATCTGGAAGCGCACGATCCACGATTACACTCATGGCGTAATCAAGAAATGAAGTGCGCATCTCATCGACAATGTCATGAGGTTCAACATTGCCGGCATTTTTAAATATTATTTTTTGCTGGTCATCCATATATTACAGCTCACCGAGTAAGTTTTTGCGTCGACGTCACGGGAGTGGATGTGGACGTGGGCTGAAAAAGATTTGAACGCGTCGAAGATGTACTACTTGCGTCGATGATATTTACCATGTGATTAAGTGTATCTCGACGTGACTGTGCCTGTACCTCAAGTACATGTAATTTATTTGATGCCTGCAAAGCCTCCTGAACAATATCCGATCCACGGATCTGTTTTGTTCCAGATGCATACACCGCTGGGATATCTTGTACTGTACTCTTCACTTCCGGCCCGATGCGACGTGCAGTGTTGATGAAGATAGAACCAGAAGACCACCACCAACCAACGGCAATAACAGCAATAACAATTGCAACACCAGCCCACATACTCATCATTTGGACAGGATCACCATTCTTACGCATAGATGCATGCGCTAAAATAAGCTGGCGCTTTTCATCCGTAGAAACTATCGGCGGATTTTGCACAACTTTATGCGCCGCATTTTTTTTTCGTGAGGAGGCCGATTTAGATGTCCTGCGTCGTGATGGCATAATAAATTATTTTCAGTTTATGCACGTTCCAAAACCGCGACCAATAAATCCTCCGATGGCAAATCCCGTTTTGTAATCTTGAGCTTATTTGAATCCTGACGTTTACATACGCCAAGAGATTTACAAAACGCATCCACGCCCTCAAGTTTTGTCTTGATCCCAGGAATACTATAATTGAGCGGCACGACAACACGCGGCTCAATCCGCGAAATAGCCTCACTTGCTTCCTTGGACCCGATTCCTTCTCCCCCGCCTACAGGCAATAAAAGGATATCAATCGCTCCTAATTCTTCCAGCTCTTTATCGGTGATCTGACGCTTGAGCTGACCTAAAAATCCAAGACGCATCCCTTCGGCGACAAGGCGATAAATAACCGGTCGAAACTTCTCTGCTTCATCCGTTTTCGGATCCTGAAACCCATGTACAAACAATCCCTGAACCTCATACTCGCCTGGATCGGAGATAATGAAGGGCGTTCCCCCCGCACCTTCTATATTGAACTGGGTCCGATCTTGATGCGATAGGAGAAGAATATCAGGTTCAATAGTACGTGGAAACCTTAATGATGCCTCGTTTGGATACGGATCTGTGAGAAGCGTCGCCCCTTTGTCTCCGGTCTTTGTTTCGATCCGGACCGATGAATATCCATGCCAGAATAGTTGCATAATTATAACAAAATCTTAGCACGGAATAAGGCCAAAAACAATAAAAAATCAAGCCCCCAAACTCCCATTAACGCCTCTGCCAGCACTTTTTAAAATTGTACCGCAAAGACCTCCCTCCAGTAAACCATACCTCAACCATCTGTCGAAACGACGCAATGGTGAAAAATAACAACAATAGGACAAGCGTACCACACCCCGTACCCGCTTCTACCGTGCCGCCAGATACTCTGCGGCAGCGCACTCCGCTGGAACTGGATTCACGACGACTCCAGCATCCAGCTCAAATCCACCCCAAATATTTATACGTGGAGCAAATCGAATCTCAAAACATTCATCTGTCTGGCCAAAAGCATCATGAAAATAAAAATTAAATGGGACCTTCCGTTCACGAATCAAAGGGAACAACACATGAAGCGCAGCTGCAAGGGATAACCGCTCGTGTTTGGTCGTCTTAGTCAGATTATCGACTGAACGCCGCGGAACAATCCGAACCCCGTAGGAAAAACGTGAAACTGGATCGGCAAACGCGATAACATTCCGATCTGCATAAATTATCCGTGCCTTCGTCGCCTCACAGAGCGCAAGCGCATGTGCGGACATTCGACTCCGCTTTTGGAGTGCACGCCGCGCGCGCGCCATAAAACGGATCCGATCGGGTACGAATGGCAGACCAAAAATCTGCGAATGTGGATGTGGCTGCGATCCTCCCGCATCTTTTCCTTCATTCTTGAATACAACCATAAATTTTAATTGAGGATCCTTCCGAAAAATCCGACATCGATCTTCCATCACATCGAGAACCTCATGAATGCGTGAAACAGAAAATGTTGAGAATGGCTCTACACGAGTCCCTTCCACAAGGATTTCCTGTCGGCCTTCAACCGACCGATTGTGATGAAAAACTGGATAGAGATTTTTGATTACTGTAATGCGATGTAATCCCTTTCCGTATGTATCCAAAACTCTTTGCGTCTTTAAATTATTTGGAGAGAACGGATCATGTTTTTTTCGGAGTACAGTTGTTTGCGGACGATACCGCCGCCCAGGTGCGACAATAATTACATCGCCAGTAATTGGATCATGCATCAAATATGACATACTCGAATCCGTAAACGGAAACGCGGGACAGGATGGAATCTTCATAACCTTAGTGTAGAACGCATGTATACATCTTGTCATTGACGCTAATGTATGCGATGCGACGTGCATGATACACTTATCGTCTATGACGCTCAGAATTCCTCCTCAAGCTCTCGGTTCTAGTATAAATAATGCAAAACCACAACAAAATCAAAGATCAAAACGTATCAAGATGCTCGCAAAACGACCAAATATCCGAGGAGACCAAATGGAAACAAAAGAAGATACATCCGCTCTCGTGAGCCGCGGAGATGAACGATTAGCAAAACTCCGTACATCTATACGCGAAAAAAAAATAGCGGCTACGAGCGCAGCACATACTGGCGTTGTCGCACGGCCCATGGATCAGAACCTTTCAAAGATGCTTGAACAGCGCCGCGCACAGTTCCAAGAATCCGGGACATCAATTGCACGAATTGGAAAAAAGGAGAAGGATCTATCGACACATATTAAACAATTAGACGAACGAGCGCCAAAAGTATCTAATATTGAACTCCAAAGCGGTACAAGCGTCGCCAGGATAAAACAAAAAAATACACCTTCTTATCTTCCACCGATCCCAATAACAAAAAAATCTCCGTCCAAAAAAAACTTCTACGGAGACCTTTGACATTATCTGCCCATCTCAAGTATTGAAAGGAGTCCAATTCAGTTAACGAAAATCCACTCTAGTCTTAAAAGTCGGCGCAGAGTTGAATAAGAAAACAAAAAATAATAGATACCACGAAAATCGTCTTCGTCGGGACGACAAAAGCCCTCACTAAAAAATGTAATCACGCTAGGCTAAAAGCCTCTCATATTCACTTGGGGCGATACAGCAATCCACCGACAATGGCGATGGCTAACGCATCTGCCGCATCATCTGGTGTCGGATTCTCTTTTAAGGTTAAAAACATCCGTACCATGGACGCGACTTGTTTTTTATCTGCCGCACCCCAGCCTGTAATCCCTTGCTTCACCTGATTCGGTGTAAGTTCAACAATTGGAATACCAGCATCAACAACCGCGAGGAGGATAACACCGCGCGCCATGCCAACTTTCATCGCGGTCTTAGCATTTGTCTGAAAAAAAAGCTGCTCCACGGCTACACAATCCGGTATATGTGTATGGATAAGCTCGACGATCCCATCGCGAGTCTTCCGAAGGCGTTCCGTAAAATCGTCACTTGCCGATGTCATAATACACCCATGTGTAACCCATGATGCATCACTTCCTCGCGCCTCGACAACACCAAAACCCGTTCGGCCAAAACCAGGATCAATCCCAAGGATACGTCGTATACTCATACCAAATTTGAATATACCCTCGACACATCATCAAGACTATCCAATACCTCAATAAGTTCCGCAACCGTCGTTCCTATCACCTCATCCACCTCAACGAGCACTTTCGGGACCCATTCAAACTCAGCTAACTCAATAGTGAAACCAAGGTGCTGTGCTGTATCCGTCACATTTGCCAAATCATTCGGTGCCGACCGAATATCCCTCGCTCCATCAATATCCACAATGTCAAAAGCACCCGCATCGATCAAAGCTAGTTCGGCATCGGCCGATAAAGACGTAAATTCCGCGTCTTCCAGTATACCGATACGAACCACCCCGTACCGGTCGAACATATATGTCACTGCGTTCATTGTCGCCAACGACGCTCCATATTCAGATAAAAGGTGCTTCACATCATTCGCGGAGCGATTACGATTACCCGTTAGACACTCAATAATAAGTGCTGTTCCACCAGGCGCATGGGCTTCGTAAGTAAGGAGGTCAAGCTGATCTTCACCGCCCGCTCCAGATCCACGCGCAATAGCGCGCTGAATCGTGTCTTTTGGAAGCGATGCTTTTTTTGCACGATCAATTGCCACGCGTAAAGAGACGTTCATGCTCGGATCTGCTCCCTTGTCTCTCGCAGCAATCGTAATCTCGTGGCTTAATTTTGTGAATGATGCCGAACGCTTCGTATCAATAGCACCCTTGGATTGTTTGACTTTAGACCATTTAGAATGACGAGACATATAAAGAAGGACTTCTAGCTTAGCCGAACATGGTTCAATTGACAAAAACACAACAACAAACCCCGCTGAAAAAGCAGGGTTTGTGCATTTTTTTATTTAATTGATTACTACGACGTCGCTTCAGTAGATTTTGTTGGCGTCTCTTTTTCCATGTCCGCATCCTCCATAGCCGCGAGCTCTTTTTTACCATATGCGCCGAAACCCGTACCAGCAGGAATAAGACGACCGATGATAACGTTCTCCTTAAGGCCCTCAAGATGGTCAACCTTTCCGGTTACGGCCGCGTTGATAAGCACACGAGCCGTCTCCTGAAAGGATGCAGCTGACAGGAAAGATTCCGTCGAGAGTGAAACTTTTGTTACACCAAGAAACAGCTCTTCAAGCTCCGCGGGCGTACCGCCCCTTTCAACAGTCGCCTGATTCTCAGCCTCGGCACGCGTGCGCTCGACGATCTCACCTGGAAGAAGATCCGTCTCTCCTGCATCTTTCACATACGTGCGAGAAAACATTTGACGTACAATCACTTCAATGTGTTTTCCATTAATCTTTTGACCCTGCGACGCGTAAATCCCGAGTACTTCACGCAAGAGATATCGCATAACTGCACTCCGTCCTTTAAGGTGAAAAAGCTGGAGAAGAGCAAGATGTCCTTCTGTAAGCTGATCTCCCGGCTGAACTTCGTCCCCCTCCTTAACGAAGACCTGAAAACCCGATGGAACCGGATATTCCATGACGGCAGGACCCTCAAAGATAAGCGTGACTTTCTTTTCAAGAACCTTCACTGTCCCTGGATGTTCGGCAAGGAGCTCCGTGCCATCTTTCTTAATGATGAGGATATCACCTTCCTTGATCTTCGCGCCATCCTTTACTTTAATCTTATCGCTTTTGCTCGTAAGCGTGAGCGACATCTCGTTCATTTGTGTAAATCGGACCTGAATAACTTTTCCGCCTCCCGAGGTATCAACGACCTTCTGCCCGCTAGCTGTTTCAATAATGCGACGTTCACCCTGCACAATATGCACTTTACCCGCGACATCCGAAATGACGGCGCGGTGTTTAGGAGGACGCGCTTCGAACAATTCTTCTACACGTGGAAGACCTTGTGTGATATCCGTACCTGCAACACCACCCATATGGAAAGTCCGCATCGTAAGCTGGGTTCCCGGTTCACCGATAGATTGGGCGGCCATAATACCAACGGCTGTCCCGAGCTTGACCTCCTTGTTAAAAGCAAGATCATACCCATAGCATTTCTGACACAAACCCCGACGCAACTTACATTTTAAAACTGAACGCACGACTGCCCCCTCAAGAGGCTTTGAGAATGTCTGGATCTGCTTGATATGCTCAACCGTAACGAGCGATCCCTTTTTAACTACGACTTTTTTAGTCTCTGGATCCTTGATATCCTTCAATGTAATGCGTCCAAGAATGCGCGTGAAAAGTGGTTCGCCAATTTCTTCGCATTCTGCGTGTGTAAGAACAACACCTTCCGCATCACCACAATCCTCTGCCGTGATGACCACATCTTGCGCAACGTCGACAAGACGACGGGTGAGGTAACCAGCATTCGCCGTCTTAAGCGCGGTATCGGTCAAACCCTTTCGTGTTCCGTGTGAAGCGATGAAATATTCGAGCACACCCAAACCTTCACGAAAGGATGATTTAACTGGGAGTTCAATAATGTTACCGCGCGGATTAGCCACAGGCCCCTTCATACCTATAACCTGCGTCAGCTGTCCGATAGATCCTCGAGCACCAGAATCAATCATAGACCCCACAGATGTCTGCTTCACGAGCGAATCCTTACAAAGTTTTTGTACACGATCTTTTACGTCAGTCCAAACTTTAATAATCTGTACATAACGTTCCTTTTTGGTGAGCAACCCTTCCTTGTATTGTTCTTCAATAACCGCAACTTTATCCTCCCCTTCGGTAATGATGACATCCCGTCCAGATACCGATGGGAGATCACCTATACCATAGCTGAATCCAGAAATTGTAATGTACTCGAATCCGAGATTCTTTACATCGTCCAAAAACTGCGCAGTCCGCTGGAACCCATATTGTTCAAGGATAATATGGGTAAGATCACCCAGCTGCTTGGATCCCATGACATCATTCTTAAACCCCAGCTCCTGCGGAATGAGACGGTTTACAAGAAGACGCCCAACGTTCGTTTCAATAATCGGCCCACCAGCTGAAAATCGTATCTTAATCTTCTCGCGACTCGATAGTTTACCAAGTTTATAAACATATATCGCCTCATCTGGCGATGAAAAAGCTTTCACCTTATTATTTTCCGGTCCAACAAGCGTCGTGAGATAATAGACACCCCACGCGATATCCTTGTCTGGATGGGTCACCGGCGTGCCCGTGGCCGGACGAAGCAAATTATTCGTTGACAACATTAGATTGCGTGCCTCCTCGCGAGCCTCATGGGTAAGCGGCACATGAACCGCCATTTGGTCGCCGTCAAAGTCAGCGTTAAATGCGCGACAAACCATTGGATGAATTTGGATCGCCTTCCCTTCAATGAGTTTTGGACGGAAACCTTGAATACCCAAACGATGCAGTGTCGGAGCGCGATTCAGAAGCACAACAGAATCCGATGCGATCTGTTCTAAAATGTCCCATACCTCCGGATTGTCAGCCTCAATAAATCGATTAGCGGAACGAATATTATGCACAAGCTCACGTTTAATAAGTTCGGCAATAATAAACGGCTTAAAAAGCTCAAGTGCCATAATCTTCGGAATACCACACTGATCAATATTGAGCGACGGCCCCACGACGATTACGGAACGACCAGAATAATCAACACGCTTCCCAAGCAAGTTTTGACGGAATCGTCCCTGCTTACCTTTCAAGATATCCGCAAGGGATTTGAGCTGGCGTTTTTTGCCAGTTGCAGCAATAACAGTCTTTGAATGCCGTGCAGAGTTATCAATAAGTGAATCCACTGCTTCCTGCAGCATCCGCTTTTCGTTACGCGTGATGACCTCGGGCGCATTCAACTCGACCAAACGTTTAAGACGATTATTCCGATTGATAACGCGGCGATACAAATCGTTTAAATCAGATGTCGCAAATCGTCCACCATCAAGAGGTACCATCGGACGAAGATCTGGCGGCATGACTGGAAGAACTTTCAAAACGGTCCAATCAGGTGAGAGAGCCTGCGAACTGAACGACTTAAGGAGCTTAAGCCGGCGGATAATGCGATCTTGCTTCACTTCCGAAGCACCGACCATCTCTTTATTCAGTGCCGTCATTGTTGCGTTAACGTCAATCTTCCCAAGCAACTCATTAATAGCTTCAGCGCCGATTTTCGCCTCAAAAACATGCCCAAACTTAAGCGAAAGTTCATGATACTCATTTTCCGAAATGATCTTAAGTGGCTTCAATCCCTTAAGCTCTTTCTCTGCCGTTGAAAAATCCGTATCAAGCTCATCCAATTTGCGTTCTTTTATACCTTGGAGCTTATCAAGCTCTTTCGTAGTCGCATCGGCGTCAAGACCTTTGGATTGTGCCTGATCATTCGTGCGTTTCATATCCCGATCAAAATCCGCTTCAATCGACTTTCGTTTTCCCTTATACTCAGCACGCAACTGTTCAAGCGTATTCACACGCAGTTCTTCATTGACGTCAGTCAGAATAAACGCCGCAAAATAGATTACCTTCTCTAGTGCCTGCACAGAGAGATCGAGAACCGTACCAATTTTAGAAGGTACTGAACGCAAAAACCAAATATGTGCGACGGGCGCGGCGAGCTCAATATGCCCCATGCGCTCACGACGCACGAGCGAATGTGTCACCTCAACACCACATTTGTCACAAATAATGCCCTTATACCGAATCTTCTTATATTTGCCACAGTAACATTCCCAATCCTTTGATGGTCCAAAAATCTCTTCGGCGAAAAGCCCAGATTTTTCCGGTTTCTGTGTGCGATAGTTAATGGTCTCGGGCTTTGTCACTTCCCCGTATGACCAACTGCGGATGGTCTCGGGCGATGCAAGTGTCAAACGCATCGCATCGAAATCTGTGGTCTTGATGTTCTCCGTCTGGAAAAAAGACATACGTGTAGTCGGTTATTATTCAGACGAGGTTCGCCATTCTGAATTAGAGAGATTTGCGCCAGTCTGACGTGGACGGGAATGCGCTGACCGCGAGGCTGCTTCATCAATGCGATGACCATCCTTCAAAAGCTCAACATCCAGACACAAACCCTTAAGTTCTCGAATAAGCACATTAAATGACTCCGGAACATTAACCTTGTGAATCGGTTCGCCTTTAATGATGGATTCGTAAGCTTTTGAACGACCTGGCACATCATCAGATTTAATCGTAAGAATTTCCTGCAAAGTATGTGCGGCTCCGTATGCCTCAATAGCCCACACTTCCATTTCTCCAAAACGTTGTCCGCCGGACTGTGCTTTTCCACCCAGCGGCTGTTGTGTGATAAGCGAATATGGTCCGATAGAACGCTGGTGAATTTTGTCTTCGACCATGTGGTCAAGTTTGAGAATATAAATGTATCCAACAGTCGGATGATGATCATACGGTTCACCGCTCCGTCCATCGTAGACCATGATCTTTCCGTCGCCAGAAAACCCAGCTTTCTCTAATTCCTGACGAATAACATCTTCAGGAACGCCATCGAATACTGGCGTTGCGACACGATATCCCAAAGCGTTTGCCGCAAGACCAAGATGTGTCTCAAGAATCTGACCGAGGTTCATGCGCGAGACGACACCAAGCGGAGACAAAATAACATCGATAGGAGTTCCATCTGCGAGGAATGGCATATCCTCGACTGGAACAACCTTAGAAATAACCCCCTTGTTACCGTGGCGTCCCGCAAGCTTGTCGCCGACCTGAATTTTACGCAAATCCGCGACCGAGACAACGATCTGTTTGATAACACCAGGCTGGAGCTTATCACCCGCTTCGCGCGAAAAGATTGTAACGCCGACAACCTTACCATGTTCCCCATGTTCCAAATAAAGTGAGGTATCGCGTACATCACGCGCCTTCTCACCAAAAATTGCACGGAGCAATTTTTCTTCTGCTGAAAGATCCGTTTCGCCTTTGGGTGTGATCTTACCAACGAGAATATCGCCGGATTTAACTTCAGCGCCGACACGAACAATCCCATTTTCATCCAGGTTTTTTAATTTCTCTTCTGAGACATTTGGAATATCGGACGTAACCACCTCTGGACCAAGCTTTGTGTCACGCACGTCCATCTTGTGATGCTCAATGTGAATAGACGTGAAACGATCCTCATGTACGAGACGCTCCGACAAGATAATAGCGTCTTCATAATTGTATCCATCCCATGAAAGAAAGGCACAGAGTAAATTCTGCCCAAGCGCAAGTTCACCATTATCGCACGACGTACCGTCGGTTAATACTTCGCCCGCATAAACTTTCTGCCCCTTCTGAACGCGCGGGTGCTGGTTTAAACAGGTAGAGTGATTAGAACGCTGAAACTTTACAAGATCATACCGACGGGTCTCGTTTGATGTCTTAAACTCAATATGATTAGCGGAAACCGATACGACAACACCATCATCTGGTGCCAAAATAACATGGCCGGCATCAACCGCCACTCGACGTTCTGTGCCAGTACCCACAATCGGTGCATCTGGCTTAATACACGGAACAGCTTGGCGTTGCATGTTCGTACCCATGAGAGCGCGCTGACCATCATCGTGCTCAACAAACGGAATAAGCGATGTTGCAATTGAGAGAATCTGTTTGGACGAAACATCAACATAGTCAATCTCATGCACGTCGACAATCGTCGGATCTCCATTCTTCCGTGCCGAAGCGCGCTTAACCATAAAACGACCGTCACGCGAAATCGGTGTCGTGGCAGGTGCCGTTGTACCACGCTCTTCGGAAAATGCGTTTAGATAGATAAGCTCATTCGTAACATGCGGAATAATTGGTATCTGCGGAAGAGAAATCTTTTGTAATTTTTTAGCCAACTCATCTGTAATTTTAGTCTCAGCTTTTGCAAGAATCTTCCCCGTCCCATCAGTCATATCGACACGAAGTGTTTCACCAACACCATCCTTACCATCATTTACTGCCCAATTCTTCACCTTACGATATGGCGTCTCAATAAATCCGAAATCATTAATACGCGCATAACACGCCATATGACCCACAAGGCCGATGTTCGGGCCTTCTGACGAGGCGATCGGACAAATGCGGCCATAATGTGTACGATGCACGTCGCGAACATCGAATCCAGCTCGCTCACGCGAAAGACCACCAGGACCCATCGCCGAGAGACGACGCTTGTGTTCAAGCTCTGAAAGAGGATTCTTTTGATCCATAAACTGTGACAATTGTGAACTCATAAAGAATTCACGTACTGCACCAATCACCGGTCGCGCATTGATAAGTTTAGCTGGCGTAATAAGCGTAATATCCTGTGTTGACATGCGATCGCGTACGATACGCTCCATGCGCGCAAGACCGATACGAAATCGTACCTGTACGAGCTCACCAACAGCACGCACACGACGATTCCCAAGGTGGTCCACGTCGTCTGGTTCTTCTTGCGTATTATTAAGACGGATAATCTCTTTGAGAATCAAAATAAGATCATCCTTAGAGAGGATACGATATTCTTCCTTTGCCACGTCATCTGGATTCGCATCAAGAGTAAACCGTTGGTTAAACTTATGACGGCCGACCGTGCCGAGATCATAGCGCTCAAATTTGAAAAACATTGAATGAATAAGCGATTTGGCATTATCCACGGTCGCCAAATCACCTGGACGAATACGCTTATAGACCTCGATAAGCCCATCACCCTCGTTCTTTGCCACATCCTTAGCGATAGTTGCCTCAATATAATGATTCAATGGATGGATATCCGCGTCTTTAAAAACTTCAAGAATCTCCTCATCCGTCGAAATACCAAATGCACGCAGGAGCGAAGTTGCCGCAACCTTGCGCTTCCGATCAATCTTCACCCAGATTACATTGTTTTGATCGGTTTCAAACTCCAACCATGCACCGCGGTTTGGGATAACCTTCGCCCCATAATAACGACGGTTACGGAGCATCTCCGCCGTAAAAAACGCACCAGCTGAACGTACGAGCTGTGAAACGACAACGCGCTCGATACCGTTCACAATGAACGTCCCCCGATCGGTCATAACAGGCAAATCGCCAAGATAGACTTCTTGTTCTTTCGTCTCGCCAGAACGTTTATTGACAAGTCGCGTCTTCACACGCAGCGGCGCATCATACGTAATGTTCTTCGCGCGAGATGTCATCTCATCAAATTTTGGTTCGTCAATAAGATAATCAACGAAGGTCAGCTCAAGATCCCGGCCGATGAAATCCTTGATCGGCGAAATCTCTTTGAGCAAGTCGCGGATTCCTGTCTCGAGGAACCAACGATAGCTCTGTCTTTGGACCTCAATCAAGTCCGGAAGGGCCATCGCATCTCGCGAAGCCGTAAAATAACGACGCTCCATCTCTTGAGGAGATTGGCGCCGGAAAATCGTCTGTGGCATGGAAACATACTCAAACGTCAACGGGATCTCCCGCGCAGACCTTGTCCTGTTGGACCGAACAGGCGGATCGACAAGGCGCCGGCGAGACAAAGAAACCGAGACGGAGATGAATTATAAAACGATACGGACACAAACGACCACCTCTCTCAAAAAAAAAGGTGGTAAACAAATTTTTACGCGTGGAGCGTCATCATTCGACGTGTGTGAGTTGAGTGACCGATCAAATGAGGAGCCTGCAGGTTATCCCTCATCTGACAAGCTGCATCGTTGCGGGCGGATTATGTCACGGAACAACCTCCCGAGTCAAGAGCACAAAGAGGCAACAAAAAAACATCACAACAAAGCCATTTTCGTATTCGCTATGTTAAGCCATTTTTTGATCTGCTTATGTCTTGACAAGATTATTGTAACGTGTTATATTGACAAGTCACAAGATGCAAAAGGCGTACTCAGTGACAAAACCTTACAACATAGCCAAGAAATCTCGAGGTGGAGAGCGAAAACTAATAAAGCCACGTATTTAATAGATAAAAATCGCTTTTCATCGCATGTATATATTCGAGACGGAAAAATCCGTCTCATTTTGTCTCAAAAGGACGCGGAGGAGAGAACCTCTTGCAGACGAGGGCTATGATAAAAATAGCTTTCATCGCAGAGTGGCGACAGAAGCCAGTCACGCTGGTATCCGACATTACGTCAAGATACTGGTACCGCTGGTCGGTACGTCGCCTTGAAAAGAAATCCGCCTCGGCGCCATTTCTTTTCCCTTCGCATCTTTTGAGACAAAACGTTATCCCGACAGACACGGAGGAAAAAACCTGTCCCGGCCCCCACAGGGTTCCCGGAACGGACGGAAGCAGAAGGTATCCACGCCGGTTTCGACTAGCACGGACGCACGAAACTTCCATGGATCAGCCAATGCTTCGGCAAAAGCTGATCCCCTCTGCATCCGTCGGGAGAACAAAAAATCCTTTAACCCTTTCGGAGGGCCAAATGATGCCTAAGATGTAGCTCCTTGCCGGAGGAGCGATAACCTCGTCTCAATAGCTGGAAGCCGACCACTTCCAGCCCCACTCGCAGTCCGAGATTATTCGCGGATTGCGAAAGGGGAAAATAAATAACTAAGGAGGAGCCGATTGATATCGACTCTTTTGTATATACACCCACCTCTATTACGCGGTATTATGGAGCAAGAGTTATCATGAGCATGAAGTGATATCGCTAAAAGACAAACGAATCATCATCCATTCATTGCCTCCCGTTCGGAATGAGGGCCCATCCTGATGCAGGCTCGCACATGCACCAAGATGGACCTTCCAACCATTAACTCAAAAAGGAGGTGGGGAGATGACGGATGAATCATCCAGAATCCACATCGGGGACTTCATCCCGGTGCGTGATGACGAGGCGACATGCATAAAAATCATGTATGGCGCCGCACTCATGGTCGACAACGATGTTGTCGGCGTGTCGCTCAATAGTTTGAGCTTCACGTATGGCAAAATTATTGTCACCCAGCTTCTCGCCGGAGAGAGAGTGCACACCAACGATGGGGAAACTCTCCAGTATCTTGGATTTTTCCAGGACACTGGATGCGGGGAAGACGATGCAGACGAGCATCGTTCACCGCTCTCATAAAATAAAAAACACCTCTTCTCAGCCAATCAGTGGACGGATCTGCAATCGCAGGTCCGTCCTATATTTTTTCAGTGTTGATTCTCATGGTTTTAACGATAAGGATCCTGCAGAAGAGGCTTGACGATATGATATTTTTTTGCTACGTTTTGTCATCGTCACTTTGATCGATAAACGTTATCTACAGAGATGTGGAGGCACGATTATGCCGACATGTGTCTCCGGCTGATGCTGGACCCGCCTGTCGGTCAATCGTCAACGGCTCGCACCGCGGTCATTGCCTCGGCGCGAGCCTCTCCCTCCATATCCCTGCAGAGAACTACCCTGAGACCTGGCGCACGTTCGGATCCCTATTGGACCACGCTCGCGTTCGGTCCTCACCGCCGGACCGCGCCGGATCTCAGGGCTTATCTCACAGGAGAAGCCCTTTTAAAAAAATCCTGATATTCGTCAGGATACATAAAACAAGGCCGAAAGGCCGCAACAGGAGGCCGTAATGGCAAAAAAATCATTTTTGGATGCGATTAAGGAGCCGGTGTTCGCCGAGCACGGAAAGCCGGCGTACCTAAACCTCGGATTAGTAAACACTGAGGACCGGCCGTGGAGCATCGACATGCTGAAGCTCAGTATGTCGAACGTCCCAATCTGGGACGGCCACAAGTTTCTTCGGTGCAGTCGCGATGAGCTCGTCTGGCTCGTCACTGGAGTGGCACCGAAAGACGCCACGGAGATTGACTTCAAAAGGAGAGACATGCAAAAACTCCTTATGGAGTTCCCCGAAGAGGGGCCGCTGGAGTTCCGAACAAACTTCGAAATTTCGTACGGCGTCCATGACGTCGTACAGCTTGATCAGCTCCCCGACGAGTTCATCAAGAATCTCGGGAAGGACATTATCAGTCACATCCGGGCCGGCCGGATGGACATAATCGACGTCTCTGGGCAATGCTTGCCCAACCGGACGCGGGTCCAACAGTTGGACCTGCGTGGGAATGCCCTATTCGTCGCCGCGCGCGACGAGCAGGACCAGCCGATGCGGGTCGACGGACAGACCGTCTTCCAGCAGATCCAGATCCGAAAGGTTCTGGAGGCAGGGGTCTTCCTTGACGAGGAGATCGGACTCTACCGAGAGGCGCTGACATGCGCCGAGAATGATGCCATCCAAGGATGGCTCAGCGAGCATGGCACGGAGGACCATGCAATCGACGAGCCGCGCATGACGTCCGTCCGGCGGCGGCACAATTTCTTCGGAAATGTACACGATCTGCACCGTGTACATTTCGAGGACGCGCGGATGAGCTCCCCGCGGACCCGAATCTCTTCCCGCGACGGGAAGAGATTCTCTGGGAAAGTAATGGAAGTGCAATCAATCGGACGAAGGGAAACCTTTGTCCATGCATTCTGCGTCGGAGTCATGCCCGACCATGACTGCTCTCAACAGCTTGAGCGCACGGCAAAACGCCGCAGCCCCGAAACCATGCTGGCCCCCGGCCAGTGCGGGAAGGGGAAGCTATTTATCCTACATCCCGAAGCGTTTATTCGCATTCGCGGATCAGCGCTTACTTACGAGCTGGAACTTCTGCCAACGTGGCTGAAATTCCATCCCTCACCCATGCCGATGGATGAGGGAGCTCGTAAAGCCGCCACCAAGAGAGAGGCTCCCATCGCCTCGGTGGCAGACGCGGTGAAGGCCAAGAAGAGCAAGGCCAAGAAGAGCAAGAAGAGTACGACAGCCACTGCGCTGGTTGGAGAAATCCAACCAGCGTAACAAGTATGATCTTTCTTCCGTCCAGGAAGTCCCTCTCGGGACTTCCTGGACCACCCCAAGGCCGCATCATTCAATGGAGCCTTCAGGTGGTCCAGACGGACCGAATAAAATTTGGAAGGAATAAAGTGGAGAGAAGGAATCGGTGCGATGTCGTCGTCAA
>QIKL01000040.1 GCA_003231955.1 Candidatus Uhrbacteria bacterium
CATAATCCGTCTCCTCGTCGAGATGTGTCACGAGCTCAGCAAAACGGTAATAAAGCTCCGTCGCTTCTTCTGCCGGCGTAGAAATAATGAGCGGCGTACGCGCTTCGTCAATGAGGATTGAATCTACTTCATCGATAATTGCATAATGGAGGTCCCGCTGAACCATCATCCCACGTTCCTGAACCATGCTGTCTCGCAAATAATCGAATCCAAATTCATTGTTAGTGCCGTATGTGATATCTGCGGCATATGCCTCTTGACGAGTTACAGGTCGAAGATAGTCCATGTCGACACGGAATGACCCTGTCTCATCACGCTCCCCATTATGCTGAGGTTCGGCTTTAAAATCTGGATCGTAAAGAAATGCCGCGTCATTTTGAATAGTAGCAACCGAAAGACCTAGTGCATGATAAACCTGCCCCATCCACACAGAGTCACGCCGCGAAAGATAGTCGTTAACCGTCACCACATGTGCCCCTTTACCGGTGAGCGCATTCAAATACACGGGGGCGACAGCCGTAAGTGTCTTCCCTTCTCCAGTACGCATTTCCGCGATCATGCCGCGGTGAAGAACGACGCCGCCAACGAGCTGGACGTCATACTGTCGTTGTTTGAGCTGGCGTCGTGAACATTCGCGAACAACCGCGAACGCTTCGGGAAGGAGATCGTCAACCGACGCTCCATCCGTGAGACGTTGTTTAAATTCAACAGTTTTCGCTTTCAATCCATCATCAGACAGTGTCGTGATACTGGATTCAAATGCGTTGATCTGATCAATGATCGGCCGAATTTTTGCAATCTCACGGGCATTCGGATCTCCCATGATCGATGAAAAAATACTCATATCTGTGCGGGCATCGTACTCACGAACACATTCTTTGGCAACCCATCCCGCAAAGAATCGTACACGCGGATCACACCCCTCCTTTTTCTACAATATTCTTGCGGTCATCACTGCGTTCGCGTTCTTTTAGGTTAACGAGAACTTCGCGATAGTGATCTTTAACCTTATCGACGGCCTTATACAAATCCTCTTCCGTCTTCTCGATCTTCAAGACATCGCCCGTGATCTGGACGATCGCAGCGCATGTAAAAATATCGCCTTTCTGGTGATGATTCGTCGTTTTACCGAGATCAATATCAATCTGCGTGATTATGTCCGTATATTTCTCAAGCAATTTAAATTTCTCTTCGACATATTGACGAATGGCAGGAGTAAGATCCATCCCCATGGCGCGGATATTAATGGTCATAGAAAAAATAGGTTCAAATAATCAACACGTCAAACAGTTTGTTAGCAAGGTTTGTTTAGATTTAGACATGATACTAAAATCCCAAATATTGTACTTCATCTTCAAGAAGGATGCCAAGTTCATCGCGAACTTTCATTTTAACGTAACTTGATAGTGCAAGGACATCTTGCGCGCGCGCACCACCAAGATTTAGAAGAAAATTTCCATGAATCGAACTAACCTGCGCTTTGCCGATAGTTTTTCCCTTTAATCCGAGCTTATCCACAAGCCAGCCAGCAGAGATCCGTTTGGCTTTTATCATTGTCTCTGGAATCTCATCCTCGCGTTGAAGTTTTTCGAGAACCGATACATCGGTAAATTCAAAATTCTTAAAGAGACACCCTGCACTGAACAATCCTTGTGGTTGAGAATCTTTTCGTTTCGCCGTCATTTCACTAATCTTTAGCCTTGCCGCAACTACATCTCCCATCTTCAACGTGAGTGCGGTTGAAAGGATAATAAGAGGTTCGTGCTTGAAGCGACTGTCACGATAACCAAAATGACACTCTGCATGAGAAAATGTCACCCGTTTTTGATTTATCACATCATATACATCCACGGATGAAACAACATTCTGCATCTCTCCGCCAAAGCATCCAGCATCACCGTAGGTCGCTCCACCGATTGTCCCAGGAACGCCTGCACCCCATTCAAATCCGATCAATCCCGCATCTACGGTCGCATATGCGAGTGATCCTGTGAACAAACCAGCCGCTGCAGAGACAGAAACACCGTTGATTTTTTGTGTCCGATCCCCCGTTTGGATTACGACCCCCTGAAATCCGTCATCCGAGACAAGAAGATTTGATCCGCTACCAATGACGGTCCACGGAATCTGCATGCTGAGCGCGGTCTCAATGGCATGAACAACAGCATCACCCGTTTCGGCAATAAAATACAGCCGCGCAAGTCCGCCAATCTTAAGATATGTATGCGCCACCATTGATTCGTTCTCTTTGACGGATGGGAAAGCACCCTTAAATCGCTCGACTTGCTGATTCGTTAACTGGTTCATAGCTCATTGATTGATGTCAACCACAATGACATATTTAGATAATTTTACGAAGCGCCTCATCGATATCCCCCGCGCCCATGATAATAACAATATCGCCAGGCTCCGCCATCTTCAACGTGCGTTTAACAGCAGATACGGGATCCGATGCATAATCGACAACTCGCGTTACCCCGCGATCCGCGTCATGACGGATAATCGCGTCCGTAAGATCTTTCGACGAAATAGTTTTATCCTCATGTGCATCTCGTCCAGCCACATCGTAAATCTCACAAAGAACAAGCGAATCTGCGAGATCAAAGGACGTAACAAATTCAAAAAAGAGGTGCTTTATACGATTGCGGTGATGCGGCTGAAAACATAAAATAATACGAGATCCCATAGACATCTCTTTTGCCGCGACGAGTGTCGCAGTAACAGCCGTCGGATGATGTCCATAATCAGAATAGATACGAATATCGTCCTTGTCGCGTAAAAGCTCCATCCGACGCCAGATCCCCGTAAACGACACGAGACCCACAGCGATCGTTGGCCAATCCGCACCGAGCTCGCGCGCCATAAGTGCCGCACCGGTGGCATTAACTGCGTTAAATGCGCCGGCGACATTAAGATCAAACCGCATTGTCATCCCCGGTTTTTCGATGGTTACATGTGTAATTCCTGCGTTAAACTCTTCCAAAACCTTCCACGTATCTTCACCATCACTATTAAAATACACAATACGCAATTTAAGAAGCTCCAGCGCTTCCGCTTCCTGTGTAAGGAGTTTCCGAACGTTTGTATCGCCGACATTCGCCACAAGAATGCCACCATAGGTAATTTTTAAAATCAGCTCACGGAATGCGGCAACCACACTCGCGAGGTCTGGAAATACATCTACATGGTCAAGTTCAATATTGTTAAGAAGGACGGCATCTGGATGAAAATAGAGAAAGTGCCTCTCATATTCATCTCCTTCAACGATAAACAACCGACTGCCAACTACTGATCTTTGGCTGCTGAGCATAAGATTCCCTTCTGGAAATTGCGGAACTTTACTCCCAACAATGACAGTCGCATCAAGGTCCGCTGCCCGTGCGACTAAGCTAAGCATTGCGGTGGTCGTACTCTTACCATGAGTCCCACAAACGACAACTGTTTTTTCGTTTTTGAAATACTCACCAAGAAATTGAAAATTCGTCCACTCTGGAATCTCTAAGCGGCGCGCCTCTTTTCGTTCTGGATCGTTCATAGGCACCGCAGAAGAATAAACAAGGATTTCCGCGTCTGACGGAACATTTTCCGCGGCGCTACCGATCCGAATATCGACCCCGCGTTCCCGCAAAAGCTCCGTCTGTTCGTTCTCCGCAGCATCGGATCCAGACACGCGAACTTTAGCCGCCAGTAAGAGCTTCGCGACCGCGGACATATTAATCCCGCCAATCCCCACGAGATGGACCCTGCAGACATCATGAACATTCATACATCGTAGATTACGGGAAAGTTGCGTCTCTGCCAACTGCATCGTACCATCTTAATTATGTCACATCTTTCATTCGTAGATCCAAAAATTGCCAGTTTGATTGATGAAGAAACGAACCGCCAGCGGATCAGTCTTGAACTCATCGCGAGTGAAAACTATGTCAGCGAAGCTGTACTCCAAGCGCTCGGTTCTCCACTAACAAATAAATATTCCGAAGGCTACCCCGGAAAACGATATTACGGCGGTAATCAAGTTATCGACAAAATCGAATCACTTGCAATTGACCGTGCAAAACAACTCTTCGGAGCGGAACATGCCAACGTCCAGCCGCATACGGGCGCACAAGCGAACTTTGCGGTTTATCTCGCACTCTGCAATCCTGGTGACACAATTCTTGCGATGGATCTCAACTCTGGTGGTCATCTAACACACGGATCCCCGTACAATTTTTCAGGCAAATGGTTCAACATCGTTCCATACGGCGTGCGTAAGGAAGATGAACGAGTGGATATGAGAGAGATCCAGAGACTCGCACGAGAACATACGCCACGCATGATCCTTGCAGGTTTTAGTGCGTATTCTCGTACGCTCGACTTTGCTGCCTTCGCTGAAATCGCACATGAAGTCGGTGCCTATCTTTTTGTAGACATGGCACATATCGCGGGCCTCGTGGCAACAAAATTATATCCAAATCCAATCCCGTATGCGGATGTCGTGACGACGACAACACATAAGACACTGCGCGGTCCGCGTGGAGGCATGATCTTATGCAAGCTACTGGATCGTCTGGACCCGAATGGGAAAAAAAATCTCGCGCAAAAAATAGACAGTGCTGTCTTTCCTGGCGCGCAGGGCGGTCCACTTGAACATTGTATTGCCGCCAAAGCTGTTGCTTTACATGAAGCCGCACAACCATCATTTATTTCTTATCAAGAACGAGTTATAAAAAATACAAAAGCGCTTGGCGACGCTCTCGCGGATAACGGCGCACGTATCGTATCTGGCGGAACAGATAACCATCTTCTCCTCGTGGATATGACACCATGGGATATCGGAGGTAAAGATGCAGAACAATTACTCGAATGCATCGGGATCAGCGCAAATAAAAATATGATCCCGTTTGATACCCGCAAGCCTATGGATCCGTCTGGTATCCGTCTTGGTACCGCTGCGATTACAACTCGAGGATTCGATGAAACTGCGTGCCACGAAGTCGGCAGGTTAATCGCCGCAGTCCTGCTTCATCCATCAGATATGTATGTGCAAAAGAATGTGTCATCTCGAATCCGCGAGCTTGCCAATATGCACCCAATCTACCGCGACTGGAAAAACCTCTCAGAATAAAAAAAGGACGCCTAAGGCGTCCAAGAAAGAAAAAGATCGAGATGGAAGGCCGGTCTATGACTCTATCACAGGTTTTTCGCGGACTTCGGAAAGTCCACGACCGGCGGCGAGGTCCATTGCCGCCAACATTGATCCGTGAGGAGCGGATCATGCCCCATCTCGACGGAGTTTCCCGCGACACATCACGCCAGGCGGGAATAAAGATAGTCATGCAAAGCTAGGGAGGAGAAAGTAGCTTCACACCAACTGTCTTCGTCTCCTGGACCTACCACGCCGTACAACGGACGTACGTACGAGGGACATATTAACGATATGTCGAAGGTGCTCGACGTGTCAATAGATGAAAGACTTATATAAGTTTCAGCTCATACACTTGTCATTTTGTTATTGATTTCTCATTAAATATCACGTATCCTTTCGCGCATGCAACGCATCGACGGAAAGGCACTTGCCGCAAAAATCCGCGTAGAATTAGCAAAAGAAATAATATCCTCCAGCCTGCACCCAAAGCTCGCCGTACTTTTGGTCGGCAACGATGCTCCGTCGCATCTCTACGTCAATCTAAAAGAAAAGGCAGCACACGAAGTTGGGATCACAACGGATATCCGAAGATTACCCGCAACAATAACGGATCGCGAACTCATCGAGATCATCACGAGCTGGAATGCAGATCCATCAATCCATGGAATCCTCGTCCAACTTCCGCTCCCCGATGGACACGCGACGGATATGATCGTCGCCGCAATTAATCCAGCAAAAGATGCAGATGGTTTTCACCCCGAAAACGTCCGTAAACTTCTCGCTGGCGAAGGTACAATTATTCCACCAATTCACGAAGGTATCCTGCGTCTCATTAGCGAAACGGACGTGCCACTGAACCGAACGCCGACAATCGTAATAGCAAACAGCGAGACGTTTGCGGCTCCGCTCGTTTATCTATTCAAAATCGCAGGCGCATGCATCACAAAAGTATCACCAGACAGTTTTGATCCTGATACTGTCCGCGACGCCAAAATCATCGTTATTGCCGTCGGAAGACCCGCCTTTCTCACATGTGATCTCGTTACGAGCGGTGATGTCATTATCGACGTTGGCACAAATAAAACCCCCGACGGACATGTCGTTGGCGATGCGGACATTAAACATCTCATAGATATACCTGGATGGATCTCACCTGTCCCTGGTGGCGTTGGTCCAATGACTATCGCCATGCTCTTAAAAAGCGTTGTCACACTCGCGAAACACGCTACCTAAAACTTAAACTGATAAACCTTCGCTGCCGGCAGCGCGGATTTTTTTGTTGTGAATCACTCGGGCCGCTAAAAAAATCGCTGCGATCTCAAAAAGATATTGCCCAAAAAAATCTGGACCATACACAAAAACAATTTGGCCTATAGACAAAATCTCATAAAAAGCCTCCAACGTAAGCGTCACAACTACCCAAATAATAATAAGCTGTATCAGTTCACGTTTGCCAGGAATTGTTGGATGGAGAGCCCAATATGCGAATCCATACGCAACCGCAAAGGCCATAGCCCAAATTGGGATATCAAGAAGATATCCACGGAGACCTCCTGTAATATACATCGTCATGACGCTCATGGCCGTGAACACCGTAATCCATTTGACGATGGAAATGCCGAGATAACGAAGCCACATAAAAAAAATAAAAAGTGAATCTGAATATATCATCCCACACCAGCCCATAATCGTCGAATGATCACAGCGCTGAAAACGAGGATACATAAAATCGGAACGATAATCCACCGGCGATGCGTGCCATCTCGTGCTTTTCGAAAAAGTACGAATGCAATAAGTGAAATGAGGATGGCGTTAAACGCCGTAATAACCGCCCCGACAATATCAACGCTCGATAAAAAATTCCGAGATGTGAGAAATAACAAGGATCCAGGCGCTCCAAGAGCCACAGCCCAAGCAAGAGCTTTTGGAAATTTGAGATCAAGATGGAGCATAGCCTTGAGATCCTGCGCCAAAATAAGAAACGATGTCGCAACCGCAAGAAATCCAACAGCTGGAAGGATCCAAAACCATGCGGAAGGGAGTCCTGTCGCAAGCTGACTAGCATCATTTCCTAATGCAGTTCCAATTGCCGCATAGGCAAAAACACCAAAAATCCATACGAGAAATGCGGCGCCAAGGGAACCAATCACTACCGCAATCCGCGTCTTTTTTCTGTCATGTCCAGCAATAGCGGAGACTTCTGGAATTGCTTGCCAACCAAAGAGCGAAAACAATATAACGCCAAGACTCGTAGGAACGACAGGCCAATGTGAGACCAAAAACAAAGATCCGCTAACCCTCGGCAGATACAAAATCACAGACAAGATAAGAAGACCCACGAGCAACCAAGTAAACCAAGCTTCGACTCTCGCGACGAGTTTTAGGCCGATAAAGATTGTCGCAGCTCCACCAACCCAAAACGCAACCTGCCAAAATAAAGGCATAGGTGCGAGACCAAACCACCGAGATGCGAGGACGGACAAAAATTGCCCTCCAAGAATAAGATAAATAAAACTCGAACCAATAACTTGTGCTGGATGCGAAATGTATGCGACGCGGCGTCCCCATGGGCCAAGAACGGCTCCAGCTTGAGCGGGCAACCGATGTGCCTCGCTTTGCGCATTTCGAAGAACGATCTCTGTATATAAAAGATGCGTAGCAAGAACGACAAGCGCCATCGCCCAAAACGCAATTGTCCCCGCAAGGATACCCATCTCATGCATAGCTGCGGGTAATGCAAACGTTCCGGCGCCAACCACCGTTCCAAGCATCGCCAAACTTGCTTTGATAAAAGAAGCCCTCTTTTTGTCCATTTAGCCGCAGTATACCATGCTGCCTTGCGGCGGAGTGACTCCAGCGATAAGGTCCTCCCGATATGGAGATACACGGAAAGGTCCCCCCTCAAAGTTTGGAAGCCGAGCAATCTCTGCTAGGTTCTCTGCTTCTTGATAAAGATGCAATTCTAAAAGTCAGCGACCGGATCACCACCGAGGATTTTTACGCAGACAAACATCGGATCGTTTTTGAGGCGATGCTCGACCTTTATCGCCATCATGAGCCGATTGATATCGTCTCGCTCAGCAACCGTCTTGGCGAGAAGGACCAAATTGAGCATATCGGCGGCCGTGCGTACCTTATTCAACTCTCCAACGCGGTCCCAACCGCAAACAATGTAACGCATTATGCGGGCATTGTGCATAAAAAAGCGACCTTGCGGCGTCTACTCTCTGCCGCGGGCGACATTACATCCCTCGGATATAACGAAGCAGAAGAAATTGACACCGTATTGGATCGAGCCGAACAGACACTTTTTAACGTCTCACAAAAATTTCTAAAGACAAGCTTTACCGCCATCCAGGATATTCTTGATTCCGCGTTTGAGCGTATTGACGAACTCCACCGCGAAAAAGGAAAACTCCGAGGTGTTCCGTCCGGTTATAAAGATCTTGACGATAAACTCGGCGGACTACAAAAAAGCGATCTCATTATCCTTGCCGCGCGTCCATCTTGTGGAAAAACCGCCCTTGCACTCGATATTGCACGCAATGTTGCCGTAAAGACAAAACAAGGTGTCGGTATCTTTTCGCTTGAGATGTCCAAAGAACAACTCGTTGATCGTCTCCTCTGCGCCGAAGCTAATGTAAACTTGTGGAACATGCGAACGGGGCACCTCTCGGATTCTGGAAACAATGATGATTTCAGTCGTATCGGACACGCATTGGGCGTATTATCCGAAGCGCCAGTCTATATTGACGATTCAGCAACCGCAACAATCATGGATATCCGTACCAAAGCACGACGCCTACAGATGGAAAAAAGTCTAGGTCTGCTCATCGTTGACTATCTTCAACTCATGGATTCACGCCACAATGGATCGGAAAACCGCGTCCAAGAAATTTCAGAGATCACACGCGGCCTTAAATCTATCGCACGTGAACTCAATATTCCCGTCCTCGCACTCTCACAACTCTCGCGCCAAGTAGAGATGCAAAAACCCGCAATCCCCAAGCTCGCGCATCTCCGCGATTCTGGTTCCATTGAACAGGATGCGGATATTGTTATGTTCATTTACCGTAAAGCTGCTGATCGGAACTATCGCCCTGAAGATCTCTCGCCCGAAGAACGCCACACAGCAGAAATCCACATCGCCAAACACCGCAACGGTCCGACTGGCATGGTTTCATTGTTCTTCGACGACACACGGGCCAGCTTTAAAAATCTCGCGCGTACATCACAAAACAATGCGCTAGCTCCAGCGGTAAAACATGCTGAACTCCCTCCAGCTGTGTCTTCTCCGCCCTACGACCCAAATACGCCGATTAATGCCACACCCCCACCAGAACATCGCTCTTAAAAAATTCGACGGGTTGTCAATAGGCGCGTCTCACTGTAACCTCGGATAAGAAACCTATGTTCTCCAAACTCAAACAAGTTCGAGATCTGCAAGGAAAAGCTAAACAGATCCAACATGTCCTCGCCGCTGAAAAAATTGAAGGCTCTGCCGGCTGGGGTAAAGTCAAAATGACTGTCGATGGCAATCAAAATGTCGTCACCGTCTCAATTGATCCAGACGTTATGAGTGACAAGACCAAACTCGAAGGATTGATTAAAGATGCGGCGAACGACGCCATGGGAAAAGTTCGCAAGGTAATGGCAAGTAAATTAAAAGACCTCGGCGGACTTGACCTAGCGAAGGACATGCAAGACATGATCAAATAAGGAGTTGTCGTCCCTCCCACTCATGCCCGCAATTCCTAAACCCATTCACGACGCAGCATCCGCGTTTGATCGTTTACCCGGCGTCGGTCCTCGGGCGTCGTTACGCTATGCATACTGGCTTGCCGCACAACCCAAAGAAGAAATCCGCCGCTTCACACGCGCGTTCGAGAACCTTATCAACAACGTAAAAGTCTGCGCGATATGTGGATTATGGACAGATATAAACGGCTGTCCAATTTGTGGAGATCCACGACGCAACACATCACAAATTTGTGTCGTCTCCACGAGTCAAGATGTCAGAGTAATTGAGGAATCTGGTTCGTTTAAGGGCCAATACCATATCCTCGGCGGACTCATTGATCCCATTGAAGGGCGAACGCCAGATACGCTGAATATTACCTCTCTCATCCGACGCATCGGAGAGGCTAAAAGTGATGTCGAGATCATTCTTGCACTTGACCCAGACGTCTCTGGCGATACAACAGCATTATATCTCACAAAACAACTTGCTCCATTTCCGGTCCGTATTTCGCGTCTCGCACGCGGATTACAAAATGGAGCACAAATTGAATATGCCGACGGAACGACGATCGCAGGTGCCTTACGCAACCGCCAAAACATCGAAAGCAGCCCCGAATTTTGACATCTACAAGAAACCAGCGTATCTATTTCTATACGCGTAACCGAGGAGGTACACGGTGGCAAGATGGCCTTGTAATCATGTCTGCAAAATATGCGGCGCCGTGGTGGACAGAACAGATGTTTGCACTCTATCCAACTGTTCGAATCAGTCTAAACATCCGCATCAAAAAGTGGAGATCGTAAAATCAGTTCCACCGCCCCCAACACATTCAGATATCGCCATGCTCGAGAACATGAATGATGCACATGGTACTGCTGAACCTTATCAGCGGGTCCTCAAACAAAATCTCGGTTCGCCACGGACGCCGGGTTCCAAGCAGCCCGCGCCGTTCAGTGAATGGGATCTCGAAATTCCAAGTGCCCCCAACATCCAACCCTCCACAAAAAAATAAAACCCCTCCGATACAAACCCCGTCCAAATAAACGGGGTTATCTTTTTCTGTAATAAATAAGCTTACACATGGTATTCTATAGTAGGTTTAACACACCCTCACTCCACTTACGCACGGTTGACAAAATTACTCCGATACGTTTGGATTCTAGTATAAAAAAGAGAGGAGGCCTCGTGCCGCATAAAACTAATAATAGTTGTCCACACTGCGCGGCACCACTCCGTCTAGACGGACAGTGCGTGCAAGCGAAATGTCGAGACACAAACAAAACAGAACGCTCCAGCCGGATCCATACGGCGGAGTCCATCGCACCAAAAACAGATGCTAACGCGGACGATGGAGAAAACTCTCCCTATGCGATCGTTCGTAAGCTTGGCAGCATTCCAAAGCTGCGTATTCCGTCCATCCCAGAACGGAAACCGCATGCGCGACGAGGGCGTGATCCTGTACTCATCAGGACCTCATACAGCATAGTCCATCCAGATACTGTTCGCAATCGTGATCCAAAAAAACGATGATGATGCAAATAGTCACACTCAACGCCCTGATCACTTAATCAGGGCGTTTTTACTTTACGTATTGTTCCGAGAAACGTTATCTAATAAACAAAAGATCGCCATCAGGCGATCTTTGTTATCTTTACTTTTGTGAAGGGTTGACGATGGCCGACACGCCGTCGATATTTCGATTTCGCCTTGTATTTAACGACCTCAATCTTTTTACCCCGTCCGTGCTCTATGACCTCTCCGGTCGTCTTCGTGGCAAGAACTGGCGTTCCGATCTCAAGCTTGGATCCGTCATCCTCCGAAACTAAAAATACCTCAAATGAAACAGGCTTACCGACTTCTGCATCCAATTTTTCAACGGTCAAAACGTCGCCCTCATGGACAATATATTGTTTTCCACCCGTCTTAATAACAGCAAACATAATGCGAGAATGATAACGAAAGATGTAAAAATTGTCAAACCCAGCTGTTACTGAATATGGATAGGACTCCCAATCGTAAGGCCAAGTTTTTCTGCCATTCCAGCATTCAACTCCAACACCGTATCCGCGAGAACCTCCGGCGTATGAGTCGGAATCCCGTCAATCGTAGATGTCGGCACCGAAAGTGTCGCCTCGTCAACCACAATGCCTTGCGAGATCCATAGGATATCCAATGGAAACCGCATTTCATTCATCCAAAATGAATAAATTCCAGGAGACGAAAAGACAAACAACATTCCGTGATCCACTGGTAATGATACACGACCGCTCAACCCATGAACTCGAGCCGCTGGTGTCACAACTATCTCAAGCGTAATCCGCTGAGAACCAACAATGAGATCTGGCGTCGAAGCTGCGGCATGCGGATAGAAAAGAATCCAAGCGCTCACTACGGCAATCACTGCGACCACGACAATCATCCAAAATGTCGCATGCCGCACAGAGGAGTTCGTTTGACGGATATTGAGCATATCAAGAACGTCGTGCTTTCACTCCCGCGACAACGGATGCGAAGACCGCGAGGATACATAAGAAGATAATTAAAAAGATTTTGCCGCGTGTCTGGAGACTGAGCGCCAGAATCCCCGCGAGAAGCGCAACCCCCCAATATAGGAACACAGCAAACCGCTGTGAAAGGCCTGCCTGAATGAGGCGATGATGAAGATGCGTAGCATCGCCATGAAACCACGGCGCTCCGCGAGATGCGCGACCAACGATCACAACAGCGATATCTGCGATGGGAATCGCGAGAACCGAAAGAGCAACCGCGATCTTAGCTCCAGAGAGAATCGCGAGTACACCTAGGGAAAATCCGGCGATTGTGCTTCCCGATTCTCCAAGGAATTGCTTCGCCGGATTCATATTACGCGGCAGGAATCCGAAATATGCTCCTCCGACGATCGCAGAGAATAACGCAACAGACGGTTGAAAATACGCAATCGAGAGAGAAAGTCCGCCAACGATCGCCGCTCCAATAACTGTCATGCCTGCGACCAGACCGTCCAGTCCGTCGAGAATCTTCATGGCATACGTTGCGACAACAATCCACACAAAAGTTAGGAGATCTGATGGAAGAGACATCCGAAGATGAGCGCCAAAAATACCCGCCTTCCATTGCCACCATACAAGCGTTAGTGCCCCATGATGAAACGGATCCGTTACCTGAACGATCCCCGTCCCTGTAACAATCACTGCGATAGCCGCAAGAATCGGAAAGATAATCTGGATACGAGGCGGCAATGGCCGAGCATCGTCGATCATACCTCCAACAAGGAGAATGGCTACGCCAACAAGATACCCAATGAGCTGTTCCACACGGACATCCGTCCCACTCACAAACGGAAACAAAACGAGACTCACGATAATAATCGCAAACACAACTCCAACACCGCCCCAGAGCGGAGTAGGTGCAGTATGGATCTTCCGTCCTCCTGTTGGTTGATCAAGGACACCTAAACGGCGCGCAAGACGTTCACTCCTACGCGATGCGATAATACTAATAAGAGCCGTCACAATGAAAATGACGATCCCAGCCTCAAGTGCAGCAATGCGATCCATGCCTATTTCTTACACCATCTTTGCTTTTTTCACATGCATACTTCCATCCTCCTGAAGCACAATCGTATCCTTCCGTCCGACCTCTCCTCTGAGGATCAAGTCCGCTAACTTGTTATCAATCCTATTCTGAATCACGCGCCGAAGCGGTCGTGCACCGAACGACGGATCATATCCCGCGCTTGCGAGCGCCTCAACTGCTGGATCCTCAGCACGGAATATAATTCCTTTTTGTGCTTCAAGACGCTCTGCAACACCATTCACCATGAGCCAAGCAATCTGAATCATATCGTCCATCGTGAGCGGTTTAAAAACAATAATACCGTCAAACCGGTTGAGAAATTCCGGCCGGAAAATACTTTTTAACTCACGTTCGAGTAATCCAGTTGTAATAACTTCGATGGACGCACCATTACTGATCTCCGACTGGATAAAAGAAGATCCCGCGTTCGATGTCGCAATGAGAAGAATATTTGTAAAATCCACAGTCCGACCAATGCCATCCGTAAGCCGACCATCATCCATCACCTGTAAAAAAAGATTCAAAATATCTGGATGCGCCTTTTCAATCTCATCAAGTAGGACAACGGTAAATGGATTATGCCGCACAGCTTCAGTAAGCAAACCTCCATGCTCATCTCCCGCCGCGCCAATCATTCGTGTAACACTCCCAGCATCCTGGTATTCCGACATATCAAGCCGAATCATTGATTCCTCGTTACTAAAATATTCCGCAGCTAGCGCCTTCGCAAGTTCCGTCTTACCAACGCCGGTAGGACCAAGAAAAAGAAAATTTGCGATGGGACGTTTTCCTTCGCGCAGCTCAGCTCGCGCGCGGCGCAGAGCCTGCGAAACGGCTTTCACGGCCTGATCCTGTCCAATAACTCGCGTGTGCAAATGATCCTCCATATTCAAAAGTTTTTGTGTCTCACTTTGTGTCACAGCTTCGACCGGGATATTGGATTTGTCATGCACGACCTTTGCAACATCCTCAGCGGTCACAAACGTGTCTTCACCTCGGCTTTTACGCGCCAAAACTGCGGCTTCGCGAATCACGTTAAGCGCATTCTCCGGTGCGGCGCGATCATGAAGATAGCGTAATGCGAGTGTCGCAGCCTTCTCCAGCGCTGCATAGGAAAAGAAAACTTTATTCTGATACTCGATAAATCCGCTGCGTACCATAAGCACTTTGAGTGTCTCTTCCACACTCATCTCTGGGACCATAACCTTAATAAGCTTTGCAGCAAGCGTGCGGCGTTCTATGTACCGCGTCCAAGAATCTGGTGTCGTTGTAACAATAGTAAGTAGATATCCATTTTCGAGCTCATTCGCCAGCATCTCGGCAAGGTCCATAGGTCCACCCGTGCCTGTACCAGTAAGAGACTCAATCCCATGCATGACAAGAATAATATTCCCAGACATATTAACTTCACGGAGGATGGCAAGAAATCGTTCTGCAGCAAGAGTCGGATCCCCCGCAGCAATAACTTGCGGGATGTGAATCGTAACAAGCCGTTTATCAAAGAGCTCTGGAGGAACATCTTCTTCCACCATTCGTCGCGCAAGTTGTTCGATAATCGCGGCCTTACCCACCCCGTTGGGTCCGACAAGCGCCACAGATCGTCTTCCGCTTTCTATGGCGCGTAAAAGTTCATCCATCACGCCGCCTCGCCCAACAATAGGTGCAAGATATCCATTACGCGCCGCAAGGGTCAAATCTTCACTAAACCGATCCAGAAGTAACGTCTGACGTGCAGTCATTGCGCGGTTCATGATGGACTTTGGTTTGAGTGCCGCAAGCGCCGCAAACCGGTCGTGATCTTCCCGCATAAGATCTCGTAAACGCATCCATTCTCCAACGCGTAAGACGTGTTCCGGCGGAAATCCAAGCTGGTCGAGCGCTTCCTGCAAGTGTGTCGATGCGGAAAAAGACTGAAGGAATATGTCCATTACGTCGACAGTTTTCCGATTAAGGTCATAGGCAGAAAGAAATGCAAGCGCAAGGACATGTTTGGAATCGCGTGAAAGCGCAATCGGCGGTGCGCCACCAGATTCGGACATAAGGATACGCGCGATTGGACCTTTGACTTTATCAAATGGCATACCAAGCCGCACCATAAAATTTCCGCCAGCACGGCTAGCGAGCGCCGCCGCAAAGAGTGCCACTGGTGTAATCTCTGTCCGTTTGAGACTCTTGACGACTTTATAAGCGTCTTCAATCACTTTACGGCTCGCGTCCGAGAAATACAAAACAATCGAAAATCGAAAATCTTTTAAATCTGATACTTTTTGTTTTTCCACCATTGCCTTTGTTTTACCCCAGTTTGGAAGAGTCTTAGAATCATGCGTATATTCAAAAAGACGAAAAATAAAAAAACAATCGAGGAACAATCCAAACCAAAACAACGTAACGAACCATCGACCGCTAACCCAGAATGTCATCGTCTGGACAACAGAGAGATCTTTAAGTGCATCCACTTGCCATGCGAATAAAACCAGCGTAGTCATCGCGATTATCAAGATCGTGAGATGAATAGCCGTAAACGCTTTACGCCGGAATGATCGGAATCCAATAGAAAAATCGTCAATCGGCTCGTCCCATACGAGAAATCCAACTGAAGATGAGACACCTACTCCGGCGCCGCCGCAATGTTTACAAGTCAATGACAATCTCGGGTCTCCATTACAGACCTGACAAACGATCATTTCCTTCGACATTTTTGGCATATCAACCTACAGCGCCATGGAGAAGATTTAAGACGCCTACAATTAAAAATAGCGCTGGTGCAACGATCCACGCAGCGACGCCAACGGCATAAATCAACGCTTCAATCGCAAGTGCAATGAGTCTGCCGATCAGAACCACCATCCGCATAAACACGCTAATCAATCTGCCCGTCCAATCATATTGTCCATACATGGGTACAAAAAAATTCTTGATCCAAATACGAAGAGCATAACTTTGTGAACGATACTGAATCGCTCGAACAAATGAACCGACAACCTTTTGCAGTCCCTTTGTATACCACCATATGGGAAACCAGACCACGCTTCCGACGAGGTCGATAAAAATTAATTTTCCAACAGCATTTGAACGCGTTGCCACGTATATAGTATACCACAAGAATGCCTCCAGTCGGATAATGAAAAGCCCGTCCAATAGAACGGGCAACGCTAATAAAGATCAAGAATCCTCACTTCTATCTTTACCACTGACTATCAATATCCTCCGTTTCCAATGAATGCGATAGCCGAACAGATGGTGGTGGCGCAAGACGTTGCGGAGATTGAGAAAGAACCGAACGTGCGGGCGGCAGCGTTACTGCGCGTACGGAGCGATCCATTCGCATCATAATGCGACTCAATCGTTGTCCGTCGCGCTTATGATCAAACGAGAAATCAAAGGGCGTCTTAGCATGTTTGCTCATCCGTATCGCCGCTGGCTCAAATTCCTCAATCGGAACGGCAAAGCGGTATCGCCGCCACATCCGCTCCCGAACCCCACCGCCGCCATCAATGATCAGATCCAATTTTGTCGAGGTATTGCCGTCTGCGGTGATAGCAACGTTCAAACGATCTGGAAGCCATCTTGCGCGAACAGCAATCGCGACGAACAGAAACAAAACGATCTCAACCCCATCATTGGGACGCGCCACTTGCTCGAATCGATCAAGCAATCTACGAGCCGGCAAGCTGCTCCGCTCCTCGGCAAACTCTCGCATATCCATCGGCTTCAAATTCCGACAAGATGCAATTTCGGTTGAGAATTTCATCAAACCTCCTTTTTCTCCTCCATAAAAAACCTACTACGATAAAGGCCTTTGTGCAAGAAACTATACAATAACTTTTTATATATGTTTCTTCAGCAGAGTGCCTACACGGACATCTGAATCCGCTATCTCAAGTAAATCTCAAAATTATCTCGCCATCGCGTACGTATGAAGATTTGGATTTATATATTCGATCGACTCAACGGGAACAAAACCAGATTGAGATACCTTCTCATTAATAGCGTAAAGCGAATTCCCAGCGACATATTGATTTTGTAAAATAGTTGCATCATTCCTAAGCGTGTCAACTCTGTTCTGCACATCCTGAAGCTGGTAAGCCTTTGTTGCGGAACTGTTGACTTGGGCGATATAAAAACTAATAAGCAAGACACTAAGGACGGATAGCGCCAAATTCCAACCTGCAATCCCGTGGGGGATGCGCCGCCCGACGGGCTGACGTAACCCAAGAGCTTCATGTGGTCGTGTCATGGAAAAGGCGTAGGTGTAACCCATATATTTGATTTTTGTTTACATTTATTTGAATTGGATTTTAATATCATCTGCTCGTCTATCTTAACTGCCGCCCTGAGCTTGGCACTCCGTGCACGCGGATTGCGATTGACTTCCGTCTCAGTCGGTACAACGGGACGCTTCGTGAGCGGGTCGAGATCAAGCGCAGCTTTAAACGCTTGTTTTACGATTCGATCCTCCAATGAGTGAAAAGAGACAACCACGATCACGCCACCAGGAACTAAGATTTGCCTCGCGGCATCAATCACTTCTCGGAGAGACGCAACCTCATCATTCACAACGATACGGAGAGCTTGAAAAGTCCGTGTTGCGGGATGAATACGTCCACGCTCATAGCTTCTAGGAACAGCGTTACGGACAGCTTCGGCGAGATCCAGTGTCGTGGAAAATGGTTTTGTTCTCCGTCGCTCGACGAGGTACGAGGTAATCCGCTTCGCAAACCGTTCCTCACCATCGTCACGCAGAATCTGTTCGAGATCATCTGCGCTCCATGTGTTCACAATCTCAGCGGCTGTGAGCCCTTTGATATTTGCTTTGGGACCGAGCCGCATATCAAGCGGACCAGCGACCTGGAAAGACAACCCCTTCGCTGGATCAATAAGCTCATCGCTCGAAACTCCGAGATCAAGCAGAATCCCATCCGCAGGCGCGAAACCGTATTCTCCAGCGACGCGCTCTATATCACGAAAGTTAGCTTCCACACCCGTCCAGCGATTTCCGAACGGACGAAAACGCTCATGCGCGCGTTCCAATGCCATGAGATCGACATCAAATGAGAGAACTCTGCCATCTGGCGCGGAACTCTCGAGAAGTGACGCCGCATGCGTTCCCCCGCCCAACGTGGCATCAATATAACTACCTCCGTTATGCGGAGACAGCGCTTTAACGACCTCAGTCGTCATGACCGCGATGTGTATTGATCGATCCATACGCGTCAAATGACGGATCCGAGACGTTCGGCGATATCATCGCCCGCTTCTTCGGTCTTCGCGGAATATTCCTCCCACGCCTTTGCATCCCAAATCTCAAGCCGGTCATACAGACCGGTCACAACCACGTTTTTAGAAAGCCCCGCATAATTACGGAGATATTCCGGGACCGTGACACGTCCAGATTTGTCGACATCAACGTCCATTGCACCCGCAAGCATGAGCCGGGCGAATGCACGCGTGTCGGACTGACCAAGCGGAAGCCCCGCAATCTTGGCCGCAAGCTTCTCCCACTCTGTCTTGCGATAGAGAAAAAGCGAATGATCAAGACCACGCGTAACGACCGCACCTTGTGCGAGATCGGCACGAAATTTGACCGGTATTGATAACCGACCTTTTTCATCAAGCGTGTGATGAAACTTTCCGATGAACATATATTTCCCACATTCCCCCACTGACTCCCATTTTATGCCACTTTATGATATCAGTCAAAGGAACATCATAACTATAAAAATGGCTCTATTAAGAGCCATTTTCGTTCTTTTTCTGTTCCAATGTGGAAAACTCTCTTTCCCACCCAGAATATATATTTGCTCAATTACTTCCCTTTTAACATTTTTCGCGTACGAAGTTTTCGGTGATACATAAGCGCGAAGCGATGCGCTTCATCGCGTACAGCCACAAGAATATTCTTGTATTCCTCACAAAGCTTACAAATTTCTACATTGTTCACATCGCAAACAAGCTCATCTTTTTTCCGATCTAAACCCTTTGCCAGGCCCACAACTGGAATACTGAGCTTAAAATGCTGAATAACCTGATTTGCGGCATTCACTTGCGGCAACCCTCCATCGACAAGGATGAGATCAGGCTTACGCCATCTATTACGAAATCGCCGAATGAGCGTCTCACGCATAGATGCAACATCGTTGGACCCCGAGACTGTTTTAATACGAAACTTTCGATATTCTGTCTTGACCGGCGCACCGGCCTCAAACACGACCATTGATGAAACAGACGACGTTCCCGAGATATTAGAAATATCATATCCTTCAATGCGGCCAAAGATATTCACGGACGCGCGTACCTCGCAAATACGATTCGCATGCTTATCTTCGCGCTTGAGAACCGCCACATCTTGGATGTGTTCGAGAAAATAAATCTTATTACGAAGCTCTGCTGCTCTCTCAAACCGATCTGCTTTGGCCTCGATTTTCATCTGCCTCCGATAATCTTTAAGGATCATGTCCTTCTTCCCTTCAAAAAATCGAATGAGATTACGAATAATATTAGCATACGCTTTTTCCGAAATATTTCCAATACAAACCCCAGGGCATTGTTTAAGATGAACATAAAAACACGGACGCTTTTGATTCGGCTCGCATGTAGACCATGGAATCGCCTTACGGATGAGATCAAGCGCAGCCCGCAGGGATCGTGGCGATGTGTACGGACCAAAAACCGCTGTATACTTTTTAGATGCATCGACACCGAGTTCGGCCCCGCGAACGAGCAGGGGCTTGGGAAACGCTTCTTTTGTAATAACAAGATATAAAAAACTCTTATTATCTTTGTCTTTAACGTTATACGGCGGAAAATAATATTTGATAAGATTCGCCTCGAGGATTAACGCTTCAATCACCGTCGGCTTCTGAATATAATCAATTGATCGAATTTGACGTACCATCTGTGCAATCCGATCGTCGTGCGCTTTTTGAAAATACGAAGAAACTCGCCGTTTAAGCGACGTCGCCTTACCCACATACATCACTTCCCCCTCCGCATTCTTCATTAAATATACACCAGGCGTATCAGGCAATTCTCCGTTCTTCACTTGTATCTTAACTGGAATCATTTAAGCACCGTAATATACCAAAGGCTTATTGGCTACGAGTAACCTTTTTATTTGATATATATTGAGACGTAAAAACATAAAAGGAAAATAGATAAAAAAAGACTCATTGAAAGAACTATTTACTTAAAATACCTCTTCAAAAATTTTCCCGTAACACTTTTCGCGTTATTCGAAATATCTTCCGGCGTACCTTCAGCAACAATTTTTCCACCTTTGTCCCCTCCTTCGGGGCCCATATCGATAATCCAGTCTGCATTCTTAATAATATCGAGGTTATGCTCAATAACAACGACTGTATTCCCGCGCTGAACGAGCTTATTGAGAACAAAAAGCAATTTACGCACATCGTCAAAATGTAAGCCTGTTGTCGGCTCATCAAGGAGATAAAATGTATTCCCCGTATCCCGTCGCGCAAGTTCAGTCGCAAGTTTTACACGTTGAGCCTCACCTCCAGAAAGCGTCGTAGCCGGCTGACCGAGCTCAATATATCCCAAACCAACTTCGTTTAGAATCATCGTCTTATCATGAATTGATGGAATATCCTTAAAAAAGATATTTGCTTCCTCAACCGTCATAGCCAGAATACCCGCAATTGTCTTCCCTCTGTATTTGACCTCAAGCGTCTCACGGTCAAACCGTTTGCCTTTACATACATCGCACGTCACATAAACCGTTGGCAAAAAATGCATCTCAATTGCAATCTGGCCATGTCCTTCGCAATTTTCGCAACGCCCACCAGGGACGTTAAAAGAAAACCGTCCAACCTTATACCCACGAATACGCGCCTCGGATGTCAATGAAAAAATTCCACGCACATGATCCCAAATCCCCGTGTATGTCGCTGGATTTGATCGCGGCGTCCGTCCAATCGCCGATTGATCCACATCAACGATCTTATCAATCCAATCCATCCCTTCAATAGTTTCATGTTTTCCAGCTTTTACCATTGATCCATGGAGATGCCGCGCCATCGCACGATAAAATACGTCGATAAGGAGCGTAGATTTCCCAGACCCCGATACACCTGTGATGCATATAAACCGCTTGAGCGGAATCTTTACCGTAACATTCTTAAGATTGTTCTCCGCCGCTTTGCGAATTGTAATAAACTGTTTTGCTTTGTTCCGCGGTTCAGACCGTGGGATTTGTGTATCGCCGCGAAGGTACGAACAGGTTAATGAATTCGCATCTTTAAGGATCTCTGGCATCGGTCCAGCTGCAACAACCTCACCGCCATGCTTTCCAGCTCCAGGACCAATATCCACAAGATAATCAGACGCCGCGATTGTGTCCTCATCATGTTCGACAACAATAATCGTGTTGCCAGCATCGCGGAGCTTCTCAAGCGTCTCAATAAGTCTTATGTTGTCGCGCTGATGAAGTCCGATTGTTGGTTCATCCAAAACATACAATGCACCGACGAGGCGGGAACCGATCTGTGAGGCTAATCGAATACGTTGAGCTTCGCCACCGGACAAGGAACCCGCAATGCGATCCAATGTAAGGTAATGCAAGCCTACGTCGAGCATAAATTGCAAACGTGATGTAATCTCCTTTAACAAACTAGAAGCAATTGTATCTTCAGTCTTAGAGAGCTTAAGTTTAGAAATATAATCCGTTGCCGCATCAATGTTCATACGCGTTGTCTCGACGATATTTTTCCCGCCAATCCTTACATGGAGCGCCTCATCACGTAGTCGTGCACCATGACAAGCGTCACAGATCTCATTCGAATAAATTTCCTTTGTCCCCAAACCATTACAGGCTGGACAAGCGCCGTATGGAGAATTAAATGAGAACAAACGAGGTTCAATCTCTGGAAAAGCAAAATCATGCGTTGGACAAGCGAAACGCGAGGACATTACATGCTCGGATCCATCATCCAGAATTGCAATTATTGTCTCATCACCCCGATCCAGCGCGACTTCGACAGCTTCGGCAACACGCTGACGCAAACGCGTATTATTCTCAACCGGCCACGCTAATGGAATACGGTCGACCACGACCTCAATTGTATGTTGGCGATATCGAGAAAGAGTGACGCGCCGACGAAGCGACTGCCATGTACCGTCCAAACGCACTTCAAGAAATCCCGCCTGATATAAATCCTGCAACAGCTGGTGGTATTCCCCCTTCCTGCCGCGAACAACTGGCGCCAAAATTACAATTTCATCCTTTCCGGAGATGGTCACATTTTTTGCGCGCGATTCTTTTCGTTTCTTCTCAATCGTCGCGACGTCTGTGTGAAGCGCAATTGTTTGTTTTAAAATATTGTCCACAATCTCCTCGACCGTCAATTTTTGAATCGGCTCACCGCCAACGGGACAAAATGGATGGCCAATACGTGCGTACAATACACGAAGATAATCATAAATCTCAGTAATAGTCGCGACCGTCGATCTCGGATTGGCACTGTGCGCTTTTTGATCAATAGAGATCGCTGGCGACAGTCCGTCGATCTCATCCACATCCGGTTTATCCATCTGCCCCAAAAATTGCCGTGCATACGCAGAGAGCGATTCCACATAGCGACGCTGACCCTCGGCAAAGATGGTATCAAACGCCAAACTCGACTTACCTGAACCAGACAAGCCTGTAAAAACAATTAATTTATTACGCGGGATCTCGAGCGAAATATTCTTGAGATTGTGTTCGCGTGCACCTTTAATAACAATCTTATCTTGCATAGGAAAATCCCCTCGAAACCGCGCGATACACACGGCCAGGGGCGAAGCCCAGCATACCCGACACATCCATACCTGTCGAGGATCGAAAAATGCCCTCTCGTACGCCTAAAAATAAGTATCCAAAAAAATTCAACACGCTCATTACACTGCTTGTCATTTTATAACTTTTCCGATACGATTCCGCCACATTGATAGATGTTTTCTGTGGCGTGCACACACGCCACGAATCGAATATGGAGAGGTCGCATAGTGGTCTAGTGCACTTGCTTGGAAAGCAAGCGTACCGCAAGGTACCGCGGGTTCGAATCCCGCCCTCTCCGCCAGTTAAAAAAAATGCAAAGCGGCGTATTTAAAAATGACTCAAATAAAATTCTGTCTTCGTCGCGCTTCGTGCGGCTCGAATAAAGCGGGCGGGCAGAAATTGCGGCGAAGCCGCGAGCATTCTAAACTGCCAAAAAACCTAAAAACAAATCAGCTTGAACCATATTTTGTTAGGGGCAAAAGAAATTTTTTCATAAAATTTTCTCCAATAATCGACAAACTTTCGACTATTGATTTTTTCGGCATGATATGCTAGGTTAACACTAAATCCAAGCATAGTGCTTGGATTTAAATTTGGACTAGACAAAGAAAGAAAGTACAAGATGTCCAAGAGACAGAAGACGACCGTAGCGGGATTGAAGTCATTGCTCCGCGCGCGTTTCAACGCAGAGCAAAACAAACAGGCGAAACTGCAAGCGCGGCTCCAGCAGGAACTTGGCAACGAGTTCCAAGTGGAGCCACCAAGGGCTGTTCTGATAAGAAAGAAACTCTCGGACTGGATCTCCGATGTGCTCGCGCGTCTCCTCAAACTGAACCGGCGCACAACGCCGTTGCTCTCGTCTCGGGACTTCGCCCAATTCGTCCCTTCAATGATTGACGAGATCTCGAAGATCGAGGGCGATGATTTCGACGCCGAGAAGCGCAAAACATTTAAAAAATTAATGGAAGCAACATTCCAG
>QIKL01000035.1 GCA_003231955.1 Candidatus Uhrbacteria bacterium
TCTAATTATGGAGCCAGTTCCGGGATTCGAACTCGGGACCTCTGCTTTACGAAAGCATTGCTCTACCACTGAGCTAAACTGGCATGGAGCGGGTAAGGGGAATCGAACCCCTCTCATAGGCTTGGGAAGCCCATATAATAGCCACTATACGATACCCGCTTGAGACAAGGGCCGACGTCCTGTGGGACGTTTTAAGCTCCACCATCTCCTAAGGAGTGACGAGAGACTACCAGACCCTCGAGAGGCACACAAGGTTCGCGGGCCCCTCCCGTCCATCAATTATTTATTGAACTTCAAATAGATCTTCACGTTCGGTTGCTTCATTTGATCAGCGAGATAACTTTGCAACATAGCGTATTGTGCTTTTGTGCTTGAAGAGAATGTCGCAGCAACGCGTTCTTCGTAAATCGCGGGACGAATGACATTATCCTGAAAATCTTTTTCGCTCCAATGATAATTTTCATCCAGATATTTTGAAACATCCGGCACAGTTGAACTATTCGCATCAACCATGGCGTTAAAAGATCCCAAAACGTCCGCATTACTGACAGTAACGCCGCGCTTTACGGCAAGATCCTTGACTAAATCTTCACGGATAATCTGGTCCAACGCCGACCGCTCGACCTTCGGCGTCATTGCGGTCGCAAAACCGTTCTTTTGCGCAGCCGGCGAAGAGAGATACGTATCAAGTGTGTCACGTGTCTTCAAAAAATTACCATATGTAATAGTATGCGCATCAACCTGAGCGGCCGGCAACCAGCTTGCAATCCTCCGAATAGTCGGACTACCATCGCGAACAATGTAGACCCGATATGCAACCCATGCACCAGCGAGCATAAGGATGATGACCACTGAAACAACAGTAATGAGTCTAAAAATAGCCTTTTGTGAGAGTGTTTTCATATATGAATTTATTGCGTATGAAAGAAATAACTAAGCCACAATTGTGGATTTGGTTCTGGTAAAAGTTCATTCGGCACTTTTGCCAAAGATAAATTTTCAGCCGAATCTGTTGTCGTCGTTTGCCAACCGGTCAAAACGACCACGCGCTCCCCTGCTTTCTTCATCCCAAGCCGCGCTCTCGCCTGGAGATCGACCTGCTCTGGATCGGAAAGAGATTTGGTCAGCTGAACTAGTTTAAGCTTATGATCTTCAAGAGTTTGTGCCTGAGCATTTAGGGCATGAATCTCTCGTTCGACCGTCCAGCCACGATATGTCTCTCGCACGGTCGAAATACCAATGAGGAGAAAGATCGCCAAGTTGACTGCCAAAAAAGCTGGCCATTGCAAGATTTTGCGCCACCACTGTAACGATGAACCCGATCTTTGCATAGCCGTTGCTATCCTATCATGATTTCTTTAATCCGTCCTGCTTAAGGAACGCATCCGTAGCTACTGTCCGTTCACGAGCTTTAAGGACCGACGAAATGCGCCCAAGCTCCTCCAAAGAGAATCCCGCGAGGAGATCAGAAATTTGTTTCAATTTTTCGCGGCGTTCTGGGTCCATGTCTGGACGTTTAGATGTGGTCTGATGCCGCAAATCATTAATCTCATCGCACACTCGCTCGGGATTCGCGACGTTCCGTACTTCAATTGCACCCCGCGTACCATTTTGCGTCACTCGAAGCGCACCTATCTTTAACACTGTTTGGATCAACCCGCTGCGCCTCCAAGAAACGTCCTGAATTGATGGGATTGATGCTTCGGAAACAATCCGAGTAAAAATCCCACGTTGGTCCACATCAACAATACGGATGCTAGTGATAATAAAAACATCCGCATCCCACAAGAGAAACGTTCGAATCGCGACAATGATCCCAGCAATAACAGCAACAAGAAAAATTGCCACTCCAAATAAACCCAGTGCGAATAATGGGAAAAGGAAAAAAAATGGAGCGACAATCAGAAGAAACGCAAAAAAAAGGCCGGGAACAAGCATAAGCCCGTGATGCCTGACAATATTTTTAATTTCTTCCCCGTCCTTCATGTGCAGGACGTCTTCAAGCTTAAACATGACCAATAGATTAGCTGAAAAACAGCTTCTGTGCCAGCCCGCTTGACGGATGATACATAGTTCCACTCACTATTGACTTTTAACTTTTGATGGCGGCTGCCTCAATCGCCTCACGGGCGACCGCACGTTCATCCCATGGAATTCGTCTACCACCAGCAACGGCAATCGCCTGCTCACAACCTTTTCCCGTAAGAAGGACAACATCACCGGGGCGCGCTTCTCGCATCGCAATAAAAACTGCGTCCCTCCGGTCTGGAACGGTCTTAATTGCATCCAGCGACATACCACCTTCCCGCGCACCAGCAACGATATCATTGATAATAGCCATCGGATCGTCATCATATGGATCCTCATTAGTGATAAGTGCAATCTGCGCGTGTGCGGCTACAAGTTTACCGAGCGCGGCACGACGCCACACATCCCGTCCGCCGCCACAGGAACCGAAAACGTGAATGATACGTTCATGCGGCAAACTCTCGATTAAACGATAGAGTTTTTCCATGGCAACAGGCTCAACCGCGTAATCGACGACAACCGTATATGGCTGGTCAAGATCAATGAGCTCAAATCGTCCAGGCAGGCCGCCAACAACCGAAATCTTTTTGAGACATCCACTGAGCGGCAAATCTAGAACCCTAGCGACAGCCACTGCGGCAATCGCATTCTCGACGTTGACCTCTCCAGGTAAATTCACAGTCCCACGATGCCCATCAACCGTAAAAGATGTTCCCCATCCTTCGCGTCGCAGATCAATCGCAGATACGCCCTCGCCAGAACCAATTCCATACCACACAATCTTATCCAATCCAGGAAGAACAAAATCCTTTGCAGGATCACTCATACGATTCAGTACAGCAACTTTGGGGATAGAGCGTTGTTCCGAACTTATCGAAAGATTTTGGGATAAATATTTTCTTTTCCCCCGAGCAAGATGCCGGAATAATTCTAATTTGGCTTGTTTATATGCTTCAAACGACCCATGTGCTTCTACATGCTCAGGTGTCAAATTTGTAAAGACAGCGACATCATAATTAATATTGGCGTGCCGATGCTGGACGACACCCTGCGACGACGTCTCGACCACCGCATATCGGCATCCAGCTTTAACCATCTCACGTAAAAGTTTCTGGAGCTGAAACCGTCCAGGCATGGTCATTTTGGTATCGTTCAGCCATTCGCGCGAGCCAATTTTAAACAAAGCCGTCGTTGTGCATCCCGTCCGCTCCCCTGTAGCTTCAAGCGCTTTCGCAATGAGATACGAAGTTGTAGTTTTCCCGTTTGTCCCCGTCACGCCAACTACAATGAGTTTCTCACTTGGATGCCCATACCAAACAGCCGCGAACCAAGAAAGCACAGAATGATATATCTGCAAAAATGATGCAGGAACTATTTTTTTTAACTGATACTGCATAAAAATAAGTGTATTGACGACCCTCTGTTTTGTCGATGGGAACTATTGTAATTACTACAATCCATACGTATATAACGACACGAGTGCAAATACGATTGCGAGGGAGAGTGTACCGATTGAGACCGGAACAAAGAGATCAACACCTGACCATTTCGCGATGAGCAGTGCCACCACACCTGAGCACTGCAAAAACATTTTTACTTTCCCCGCCCAGTTTGCACTAATATATTCACCGCGGCGGGTACGACGAATAATGGCGGTTAAGAGAATCATCACTTCTATAAGCAAGATAACCACTGCAAAAGCTGGATTAATCTCATGAGCCACAAAGAGAAGGACAACTGAACCGATAAAAATCTTATCAGCAACCGGATCGGCGATAGTCCCCCAGATCGTGATCTGTTTGCGAGTTCGCGCGAGCGATCCGTCGATGACATCAGTCAAGGCAACAAACAAAAAAAGGAGAACTGCAATGCGCCAGTCCCTTTCCCATACATAATAAAGCACTAACGGGGTCAGAAGGACCCGCAGAATTGTCACGTGATTCGGCGTGACATTTTTTGGAATAATCCGCAATAATGTCCGTGCCAAAAGCCGATCATGCGGATACAGCCGGACATTTTCATTCGTCATGAGCATAAAAACACTTCTAGATTCTAGATTTCAACCTTCATGCTACCATGACGCGGTATATGAGCGACAGGCCTAAGGATCTCATCGCGGGAATCATTATTGCGGCGGGATTCGTAATTATCCGAACCGTCTATCCATCAGCTGGAGTAGCAAATGAGTTCATCCTCTTGCTTGCAATTTTATTTTTTTCCCAAGTATTAGGAAAACGCCTGATCCCCACTGCCAGCTTGATAACAGCAATTTTGCTGGGTCTTGCTGGATTTCTTGGAATCCAATCCATACTCCAGACTGTGTGGTTCTATGCTGCTCCATTAGGAATAATCTCCGATGCTTGGACAATGCTTGGCACCATGGCGATCTGCTCTATCATCCCATGGATCACGCCAGAGCCAAAAGAATGTGCACCACATCCACGCATTCCGTGGAATCTCAAACGTATCACTGTTGCTGCGGTAATCACCGCGGCGACACTTGGATCTTCCGGCTATGTTCTCTGGAGCGCTATCCGGTTGTCGACCTCCTCGGCGATCCGTACGCCATGGCCGATCTTACCAGCTGGAACACTCCTCGCCATCGCGCTCTGCTGGCTTGGCGTCCTTCTTATGGCATGGCTCGCATCCGCGCCGGCGATCGCAGCGATTCTTTCTGGAATTGCAATTTTTACAACGACAGCAATCGCCCCACTTCTGTACCGAATTGGATTTGGATTTGATGGCTTCCTGCACATCGCCACGGAACGCCTAATTCTTGCAAGCGGCACACTCACTCCAAAGCCGCTGTATTATATCGGGCAATATGTCTTTACGACGTGGTTATCGCGGATTGCGAACTTGCCCATCAATCAGGTTGATCGTTGGCTCGTTCCCGCTGCCGCCGCGATCTTTATTCCGCTGGCGCTCGTCGTCGTGCGCAAACGTCACGAACCAGCATCACTCGCGTTCGGGCTCTTCATCCTTCCGCTTGCCGCATTCGTAGCAACGACACCTCAATCATTTTCATACCTTTTAGGACTCACGGCACTCCTTTTGGTCCGCGGAACGGATGACGGAACCGTTAATCCAATCGCGCCGCTCATCTTCGCGGGCTGGAGCGCCGCGGTTCATCCGATTGCAGGTATCCCAATGGCGCTCCTTACTATAGCGCTCATCCTCCTGCGCCCGTTCCATACACGAATACTCCGCACAATCTCACGTACCCTCGCTGTACTCCTCGGAATCGGAGCCGCATTTGCAATTCCCGTTCTCTTCTACATTTCCAGTCTCCGAGGAACCACACCAATCGAATGGAATCTCTCACATCTGTGGACAGTGCATCCATGGATCGGCCTATTCAAACACCTCATTCCACTCCCACAAAATGCTTTTGTCGTCTGGCCTGGATGGTCATCTCTTATCATTCTCTCACTCCCCGCCATATTAATCACCGCGAATATCGTAGCGATTATTCACGCAAAAAAGGAAGACCGTTGGCGTCCAGCACTTGTTCTTGGGACTGCACTCCTCTTATTTGTAGCCGGAGCCGCACTCAAAACTGCAGGAAATTTTGCATTCCTTATCGATTACGAACGTGGAAACTACGCGGATCGACTCGCTATTGTCGCTCTCTTTTGCCTGATTCCAACTGCGCTTCCCGTTATAGCCACACTTATAAAGCGGGCGCGAAACGCACGTCCGACACTCGCCGCTGGACTCATCGTCGCATGTCTCGTGACAGCTTCTGCGCTTTCCTATGACGCGCTCCCGCGCAATGATGCGCTCGTTGCCGGCCACGGATGGAGTGTTAGTTCGTCAGATATCGCCGCCGTCCGCGCGATTGAACGCAATAGCGGAGGCCGACCTTACACCGTGCTTGCAGATCAAAGTGTTTCCGCTGCCGCAGTCTCACAATATGGATTTAAGCGCTACAACGGAAATATCTTTTATTATCCAATCCCAACGGGTGGAAAACTTTATAATATCTTTCTAAAAATAACCTACAACCAGCCGTCGCGCGATACCATTAAAGACGCCGCAAAATTAGGCGGCACGAAACTCGTCTATGTCGTGCTAAACGACTACTGGTGGAATGCTCCCCAGCTCGCAGATAAACTTTCATTGATCGCACAAGCCACAATCCCCATCGGCAAAGCCACACAAGGTATCGGACATAGCGAAAATATCTACATCTTTGATTTGAGTAAACCTTCCATTCGCGCCACACAAGATTCTGGATCGTGACGCGAAAGAATCTGTACAACCGACGTAGGATCCGCTGCGTGAGCCAACGCCTTTTGAATACCTTCGACGAGTGCTCTAACGGAACACGGACGAACAAGAACACCCGCATCCCCCAATGTCTCACGAATCCCTCCTACATCAGCCGCGACAACACGACACCCTGCGGATAGCGCCTCAAGAATCACCGTCGGTTGGTTCTCCCACACGCGAGACGGAACGACAGCAATGATGCTCTCCGCAAAGAGCGTGTAAACCTGATCATTCGACAATGTGCCGCGAACATCAATCGTCGAATCCTTCATATCACGAATTTTTGTTAACCGACTCCCGTCTCCGACAATTACAAGATGTTTTGACGGAAGATCAATCATCTTCCACGCATCAATAAGGAGATCAATTCCCTTATCGCGATCAAGACGGCCAACATATATGACCTGCATGTCATTACGAGATATAGGGTGGCCTACCGAAGCAGTCTGCGCTGCCCCGGCTTGCTCGCCGTAAATCTGCTTTATATTTTTAGAAAATATTCGTGGCGACACGGGATTAGGAATCACTTCTGTATGACATTTTTTGAACCAGCCGTATTTTTTATGAAAATCTAAAAGCCATTTTGTCGGCGATATAACCGCATCTGGTTCACTCATAGCCGCCTGCCGAGCATTAGACCAAAACCACCGCCATGGACGATGAACCCCAGAGGACGAATCGCTCTCAATAATTCTGCCTGATGGTTCAATAAGTTGGACATCATGCAAAACATGGACCCAACGCAGTCCAATGTTGTGTAATGCTTTTGGAGTGCTAAAACCGCATCCTGTGAGATTATGCGTCAACAAAACATCCGGATGCCACGCGCGAATATCACGAATCATATTCTCATCTGGACGAAGATCAACTAGATGAAATAAAAGCCGTGCGATTGAATCCATCGTTCCGAGATTATAAAAATCCGACCGCGCACCCCACCATTGTATCTCATGGCCATGCGAGCGCAAAAGATCCGCATAAACTCCTGCGATTCGACCAGAACCGCCTGGAGCATCAAACGGCATGTTATTTAAGATCGCGATGCGCATACGTCTAAATAAATTTTCATTAATCCATCTATATGGTGTATCCACGTAAATTGTTCAAGAACGCGCGCGCGCGCCATATGACCAAATTCCTCGCACATTTCAGAATTCTCTAAAAAGAGACGTAGATGCGCCGCCAGCTCTTTACTGTCGCCCGACGGTGTGAGTAAACCTGTTATTTTATCTTCAATAACAGTCCGAACGCCGGGCAGATATGAAGCCACGACGGGAATACCACACGCCTGTGCTTCGAGTGCGACGAGCCCAAAAGCTTCAGAGCTAGAAATAGACGGAAACGCAAAAACACTGCCCTGACGATAGACATCCGGTAAGTCTGCATCTGATACACGGCCGAGGAACGTCACACGATCGGAGAGCCCAAGATCGCGTGCGTATTTTTCATAGCCGTGCCGCAGATCGCCGTCTCCCGCGATAATGAGACGAGTGTCCCGCGGAAGTTGCGCACATGCGCGCAAAAGAATATCCACGCCCTTAAACGCGTGTGCCCGGTCCAACCCACCAACAAACACAACAGTCTTATTCCTGATTCCCGGCTTTGGGCTGAATCGCAACGTGTCCACACCGAATGGCAATTCAATCGTGCGCTCTACCCACGGCGCAAAAGATGAATGCGCAGCATAGTCTTTAGACGAAACACACAACGCGTCTGCTTGATTGAGAATCGCATGCTGGAATAGTTTTCTGTGCAAACCAAAGATTAGCCCATTTAATCCAGAAGCCGTCGCGTCCATATGCAGAGTTATAACCAAATGCTTAATACTTCCGTGTTTACGAAGATATGAGACAACCTCGGCCGTTCCGTAAAACGGATAATGAAGATGAACAATATCCGCATCCCGTACAGCGCTCGCGAGCCGTTTCGGATGAAGAACCGCCGCATTCCCAGATGACCACAGCACAGGAAAATCAGCGGGTGTGAGGAGCGACGCATCAATACCGCATCTTTGAAGCTCATGAACTTCTACGGATGCGACGCGTCCAATACCGCCGATTTGAGGCGGCGCCACACAGGCTATATGAACAACCTTCATATCTCATTAGGATGATCTCGATCTGGAGAATCTTGATGAGGAGGCAGATCTTTCAGAGCATCCTTCCGTACAAGATCCGTCAATTTTCGCTCAAAGCCGTCAATAGCTACAAAGAGTTTGAAGACAAGAAAAAACAACGTAATGACAGATGCGTAGATAATAAAATCTACACCGCGTCCAACACCAAAAAAATTTGCGACGACCGTCGTTGTTTGCGGTAAAAGAACGACGGCGATCGCTGCGATCCATACAACGCTCCACCCGAATGCCTCAATGCGTGAAATAACATTTTGCTTCGCACGACGCCATGTGACAAAAAGCGCGGCAAAGAGGACAAGAACAAACGCGAATTGAATCAACATATGTTTCATTTAAATGCACCAAGAAAAAGTTGCCAAACAATCTTCAGTGCATCACGAGACTTTTGGCCTTTAGCAAGAGATGCATCCGTATATCGAACACGGATAGGGACCTCGACCCATCGTAAATCCGAATGCGTAACCAGTCGGAGAATTTCAGAACAATGTGCCATCCGATCCTGTGTAAATGGAATGCGACGCGCCGCGTCCGCTGTCATCGCGCGCATCCCACTCTGGGGATCGGTCATACGCCGCGGAATCCCCATTGCAAATACGTTAAAAAACCGAATCGCCACATGCAACATTCGACGCGAAAATGGCATGCCGACGGCATGCACACCCATAAAACGCGATCCCAACACAATATCCGCTTCTCTGGCACGAATCGGTGCAAGCATAGCTGGAATAAATGAAGGATCGTGCTGACCATCAGCATCAATGTGCACAAGACATTCTGCACCGATCTTAAGCGCCGCCTCGGTGCCGGTCCGAAGTCCCGCACCCTGACCACGATTCAATGCGTGGATAAATACGTTAGCGCCCGCCACGCGCGCCGCGTGTGCCGTCGCATCCGAAGATCCATCGTCCACAACAATTACGCCATCAACAAACGGACAGATGGATGCAACCGTTGCAACGATTCGTTTTTCCTCATTGTAAGCTGGAATAATAGCAATGGTTCGCATGGCTCAAGCCTATATCAAAAAACGCTTTTACGCCAAAATTGCATATCTATTCCCATTAGGGAATATCTCATCAGCCTGCCTTAAATCCGAGTAAACTCTTGTGTGCAATCGTAAAGTCAATCGTCCGCTTTAACCCATCATCAAGGCGCACGAGCGGCAACCAACCGAGCTTATCTTTAGCTTTGGTGATATCTGGAAGCCCCAACGGCGTCATAAAGAGCAATGGTTCATCAAACGTAAGGCGCGAGGTTGATCCCGTCATTTCAATAATACGTTCTGCCACATCCACAATCGGCATGTCAATTTCACTTCCCAGATTTACAGGCCCAATATCTGTCGATACATGCATAAGTTTGATAAGACCATCAACCACATCGGACACATAGACAAGAGACGTCCGAAAGGTCTCATCGCCGTAAATAATCAATTCCTTATTATCAAGCGCGTTTGTAATAAAATCAGGAATCATCTGCCCATCAAACAATGCCATCCGTGGCCCGTAGGTACGAAAAATACGTGCAATCTTTGTTTCAATTCCGTAAATCTTATGATACGTCTCAAACATCGTCTCGGCATATCGCTTTCCCTCGTCATAACACGCACGTGGGCTGAGCGTATTTACCATCCCATGATACTCTTCCTTGTAAGATTTATTTCCCTCAATCCGTGGACCATAAACAACCGAGGCGGATGCAAACAGAATCTTTGAATGATATTTCACGGAAAGATCCAGCGCGTTCTTCACAGCTATTGAATTGGCAAGCAGGGTCTGCGCCCGATATTGCTCAAACTTTTTGGGACTTGTCGGACACGCAAGATGGTAGATCTCCTGAATACCCTGAAACTTGACTTTGAACCGCATCAATTCTGGAAACGATTCTAAATCAAGCGGAATATTAAAATCATGCCGAATAAACTCAAAATCCGAATTTTTAAGGAGTGCATCAATATTCGATTCTTGCGACGTTAAAAAGTTGTCGACGCAAATAACTCGCGCATCGTGCAAAAGATGTTCACACAAAAATGAACCGATAAAGCCAGCGCCGCCTGTCACAAGAATATTTTTCTTTTCTCCGTCTGCCATAAGAAAAAATAATTAGGAATTTATGAAATGCCGATTCGAATAAGCGTAGGCCACCATCTTTGAGATTCCGTCTTCGAGATGCACAATCGGCGACCATTCTAAAACTTCGCGCGCGCGGGTCACATCCGGCAGACACGTATCGATGAAACGGTCTCCGAGAGATTCAAAACGCACGTGCGAGGCAGAAGCCGTAAGCTCGAGAATCTTTTTGGCAATGGACACGAGCCGGATATCCTCCGATGAACCGAGGTTAAGCAGCGTCACATCAATTGGCGTAGACATGAGGCAAAGAAGTCCATCTACAATATCAGTGACATATGTAAGCGATGTACACGCATCCTCATTGCCCACGATTACAATATCCTTATTGTCGAGAGCGTTCAACACCATATCCGCAATAGTGTTCCCATCAAAGGACCTCATACGCGGACCGTACGTGTGAAAGATACGAGCGATCTTCACATCTAATTTATACACGTCCGCATAAGTTTCCATCATTGCTTCGGAGAAGCGTTTTCCCTCATCATATGCGCCGCGCCGCGTAAGATGATTAACATGGCACTCTTCAGTCTCTGAAAAATATTGCCTATCATGCTGGCGCGGACCGTACAGGACGCTTGATGAAGCATGAAGCACTTTTGATTCATATTTCACGGCAAGGTCGAGAACATTCTTCACTCCGACGGAATTCGTAAGGACATTTGCAATCTTAAAATCGTCAAAATAATGCTTCGATATGGGACATGCAAGGTGATAAACTTCTTGGATTCCCTGGAATCTAATTTTGAACCGTTCAAGCTCCGGTATTGCCTCTATATCAAACGGCTGAATAATATCGTGATGTATAAATTCAAAATTGGAGTTCTGAAGTAAGTGTTTGATATTAGAAACCGAACTCGTAATAAAATTATCTACACAAATAACATGTGAATCCTTGATCAATTGATCGCATAAATGCGATCCGATAAAGCCAGCTCCGCCAGTCACAAGCACATTTTTCCGGTCAAAAGTATCAGACATGTTAGATAAAGTATACCTCATCCTCCGTCGCTAGAATAGACAGTTGGATGCCGAAACCGATGGAGAAACCTCCAAGGATTCTTATGAAAGGTAAAAAATCTATGTGACGTAAACGTAAATGCGGCGACAATGACTGTCAGTCCGACAATCACAAAAAAATCATATATATGTAAAACGATATGTCCGATCCAAAAAAGCGTATTATTCAAAAAAAATGCTATAACGGCGACCGTTATAAAACGACTAATGTTTGATAATGAACGTTTACCAGCACGGAATGTAAATCGACGATTTGCTTCATAATTTATCCACGTGACAATCATTGTTACGAGAGCATATTCGATAATACGCGGACCGCCAGGCCACACCCAGCGTGAGAACAAAGCGTAGAGAAGAATCGTCACTGTAAGAGAAAAAAGTCCGACGATCAAAAAACGAAAGATCCTACGCATCTCTGGATGGCGAATGAGATACACGAGAGACGTTTGTTTTATCTGGGCCATACCTCAACAAATCGCCAGCCGGGTTCGCTCGGCTCACCATTGGGAATCTCAGACCAGTAATCAATTGCAATCCGATCGGTTGTGGCATGCAATCCATTTGCATAACTCACAAAATTGAGTGTCCCAGTCGAAGATGTCAGCTCAATCACATCGCCGCCTCCCGTACGCGCCGCACGACGGTTTATCCACGCGCCATTATGAGGAACGGCTGTTGCCCGCGCTTCGACGAGAGTTCTGCCACCTAAGCCGACGATTCGGATCTCTCTTGCGCCATAGACACTCGTCACAAAAAAAGATGCTTCTGGACGCGTCACGGCCAATGCTGTCACATCTTTTACATCCGACTTGAAGAGAGAAAGCTTTCGGACGGTACCGCTAGGCGAAGAGACGAGCCATGCGCGCGATCCACCACGTTCTCCAATAAACAGATCATCTCGCCCATTGGCATTAAGATCCTGAGCTGCAAGATTTAATCCACCCTTAATATGCCCAGCGCCCACTTTTCCAGCGGCGATCAGGAGACCATCTGGACGATACACCCTCCATGAACCTGTTGGATCGTTAAGCGTTGTTACGGCGATATCTGGTTCTATATTTCCCTGCCATCGGACAAAAGTCGCACGCACACCGCGCCGATCGCCAGGCGCGCCAACGACAAACCGAGAAATCTTTACGCCGTTCCCGTCAAGAACGCGTACCTCTGGAGGATTTCCAACATCCGAAACCTCAAGCGTAAGTGGACCAAACTTTTTTGTTTCTTGATCAACAGCGAGTGCACGCGCCACATCAATACGTCCATGCCCAAGTTTCCCGGCATACGCTAAATTCAGCGCATCAACCGAATCCGAGGTATCAATAATCCGCTGAGCGATCTCTGGACCCCTCCAGCTTGGATGCTCCGCTTTGAGTAAAACAGCAAGCCCAGAAACAAGAGGTGCGGCAACGGATGTACCGGAGAGTCCGCCAGTATACCCAGCGACGGTATGAACTGGATTGCCTGGATTCGTATTCGGACGTGCAGCAAACAGGTCCTCGCCAGGCGCACTAACATCAACACACGTCCCATAATTCGCCAGATCCGCTTTTGTTCCCCGTTTTGTCAAAGCTGTAACAGTCAACGCGCCGCGACCAGATGCACCTTTATCGCATGCCGGATAACCAGGGACCTTGTCCAAATTCTCACCATTTAGTCGCTGACCGCTATTACCCGCCGCACTCACAACTAAAACACCAAGCGATGTTGCCTCGTGAATTGCATCCTTGAGTTTAGGATCAAAGCTGTATCCGACAAGACTTAAATTGATGATATCCGCACCATGCACGACAGCATAATGAATCGCATCGACGATTTCCGCATCATTTCCATATCCGTCTGGACCTAAAACGACAAGAGGCATGATCTGTGCCCGCCACGCCACACCAGAGATTCCAATATTATTATTCCCCGAAGCGGCAATGAGCGACGCGACAACTGTTCCATGAATCCACGCTTCATCTAAACCGCTGGAAGAACGGATCGGACGAACATCTGGAGAATTCTTCACAAAGTTCCACCCATGAATATCATCGACATATCCGTCTCTATCATCGTCTTTCTGGTTGCCAGCGATTTCTCCTTTATTCACCCAAAGATTATCTTTGATGTCTGGATGATCAATATCCACTCCGCTATCAATAACCGCCACAACAACATTACGCGAGCCCGTAGTGATATTCCATCCCTCACGAGCATGAATTGAATCAAGATACCACTGTTTATTTAAAAATGTATCATTTGTCATGACCGGCGTGGAGGCAACGGACAAAGAAGACGCCGCACGAACGGGCATTGGCATAAGACTTACACCAAACACACCAAACAGGCCCACACAAAGAGCCAAGCCAAGATACAACGGAAATCGGTGCGGTCCGACCATACTCTTAAGTGTACACGAAACGCGGAGCTTGGCGAAAATACCGTTTTCTGCCACTCTAGTGAATAAGATGCACCACTTCGCCGTTAGCTTAAAACGTTTGATCATGGTCGCCGGAGATTTCGGCGTCTTTATGTTGGCGCTTGTCCTGACAATCCTCCTGCGCTACGGGACTGTAACTCCTGAAAACTGGCATGCCCACGCCGTGCCCTTCTCTATCCTCGGACTTATCTGGATCATCTCATTTTATATCAATGGTCTCTACGACCTGAATCTGACTCGTGACACCATCCGCTTTTTCCGAACATTTCTAGAAGCCATGATTATAAACCTCGGTTTGGCACTCGCGTTCTTTTATCTCATTCCTGTCTTCATGATCGCCCCGCGGACGAATCTAATCTTAGATTTCGTCATCGTCCTCCTTTTAGGATATGCTTGGCGTTTGTTCTTCAACCAAACTATTGCTCAGTCTCTATTCCGGAATCGAGTCATCTTTATTGGATCATCATCCGATGCGGCACACATTCACGATCTTTTTCGGCAAAACGCACTCGGTTTTGATCTTATTGGCGTCGTAGAAACGACACCGGGTCCACGATTTGATGATGAATCTATAATCTGGCACACAAGCCTTGATACGATCGACGAGCTTGTCCGCGACCAAAACGCACAAACCCTCGTCCTCGGACACCAGCCAGATGAAATCCCTGGTTTAAAAGAGGCATTGTACAAAACGCTCTTTACGCAGGTCGCACTCATCGACCGAGCATCACTCGAAGAAACAATCACGGGAAAAATTCCACTCGGCTATGTATCGCAGACTTGGTTTCTTGAACATATACGCGAAAACAAAAAAGCGTGGTATGAAGGGATTAAACGCCTACTAGATCTTGTCCTCGCGATTCCATTCGGATTCTTTGTACTCCTTATCTACCCCTTCATTACCCTCGTCATAAAATTTTCTTCATCTGGGCCTGTTTTGTATTCACAAATGCGCGTTGGCCGACATGGAAAACCATTCCGTATATACAAATTTCGAACAATGAGTACGAATGCTGAACAAAATGGCCCGCAGTTTACAGCAAATGTAAAGATAGACCCGCGCCTGTTTCCGGCCGGGAGAATCCTGCGTCAGCTCCGCATCGACGAGCTTCCGCAGATTTGGAATGTCCTTCGAGGAGACCTTTCTTTTGTCGGACCGCGCCCCGAACGACCGGAATTTGTAAAACAACTCACCGAACGCATGCCCTATTATGCGCTGCGCAATCTGACGCGACCGGGACTTACCGGATGGGCACAGGTCCGTCTCTTAACACCAGTCTCAACACTTGAAGACAATCTTAAAAAGCTTCAATATGATCTCTACTATATCAAACATCGATCCCCTTTGCTTGATTTCGCGATCATGCTGAAAACTATTGGGATTATATTACGGCGGCAAGGGACATAAAAATATTACTCCGACGGTTCAATCCCTTCCGATCGAAGCCAATCCGCACATCCATCTCGAAACGCGACTGTTGGTTTCCAATCTAATAATTCTATTGTCTTTGAAATATCTGCCTGCGACCGCGGAACATCACCGGGCCGAGGATCAAGATGCGTTGTCGGATGCCCAAACATCTTTGCCACTTCATTGATCGTCGTATTCCCGCCAATACCAGCATTCAACACTTCACCGTGACCGACCTTTGATGATTCCATGGCAGCGATATTCACAGAAACCACATCAGACACATGCGTAAAATCGCGTGATTGCTCACCATCACCAAAAATTGTCAGTGGCTTCCCCGCCCGAACCTGCCGCAAAAAGAATGTAAAAACTGGAACGTATGCGCCCACATCATTCATCCGCGGACCGTAAACATTAAAATATCGAAGCGATACAGTCTCGAGTCCGTAGAGTTCGGCAAATTGGCGACAATACAATTCGCCGACATATTTTTGAATCGCATAGGGCGAAAGCGGATTCGGTGCCATATCGATCCGCTGCGGTAATTGTGGCTGGATACCATATACGGACGATGAGGCAGAATAAACGACACGCTTAACTCCAGCGTCCCGTGCCGCAACGAGCACATGTATCGTCCCGTTCATGTTCACGAGCGTAGATGCAATAGGATTATCGACGGAATACGGAACGCTTGGACGCGCGCCGACATGGAAGACACCATCAACACCTTCAAATACCGGACGAATAGCATCCAAATTCGTAAAATCCAGCTCAAAAAATTCTGCGGATGGATTGATATTTTCACGCTTCCCCGTCGCAAAATTATCGATTATGCGCACATAATGCCCGCGGCGGATTAACTCATCAGTCAAATTTGATCCAATAAATCCTGCCCCTCCTGTTACGAGATATAATGCCATATTTATATTTTTTTCTTCGGAGACCCCTCTTTCCATTGAATATCAATCCCCTGTGCTTTGCCAATCTCATTATTGTACATTTCTGCAGCTTTTAATAGAGACAAGTCAATGCCAAGAGATTCTGCAAGTTGAATGATTGATCGTGTATCCTTCGGCAAACATTTACCACCATATCCACGATATCCTTTATGAAAAATCTCAAGATGCGTATGTCGCGGGTCGCCAACTACCATAGGTTCGGCCTTGGCGCAATCTTTGATTAGATCATAATTTAACTCCATCTTCTGACACAATTCATACATTTGATTAGCATACGCAACCTTTAGCGCATAAAACGCGTTGCCAAAATATTTCACGAACTCCGCTTCAGTCGCGGGTATAATCTTCTCAAACGATGCACGCGGAAGGAGATCCATTACACGCTCCGCATCACACCTGCCCTGTTCCGTATATCCAATAATTTGCCGCTTAGGGAATTGCATATCGTAATCCGACGTCGTCTCAGTAAGGAACTCTGGATTAAAAAGGAAGCGATATTGCGGATACATTTTCTGAAACCGTTCAGTCGTTCCCGGCATGATTGTTGACTTGAGGACAATAGCTTTTCCGGGGACAGGAATCACATCCAACGCCGCGCGAATAAAAGAATCATCAAACCCAGAACCATCGAGATAATACGGCGTTGGTACGGCGAGGAAAATAATCTCCGCATCACGGAGTACGTTTACATCATCAAACCCTTTTGGCGGATCAAAAAGACCAGCCGAGATATTTTGTGTCTCAAAATACCGAGCGAGCGCTCCCCCGACCATTCCAGTTCCTATAATGGCGACGTTTTGCATAGATACCAAGCTTACTAAAAATCTCTATCTCACTCAAGGGTCTATGACGTTGGCAGTCCTAATCAGATAATCGATATCCTTTGAGGGATAAAAAATCAAACTATCTTATTATTCCGCCGCACGTTCAAATGACTGTCTAATATGTTCAACCGTCTGTGCCGGTGTTGGCAAACTTTTAACACGTTTTTTTGCGGCTTCGGCATACTGTTGTGTCATTTTTGGATCATTCGAAACTTCCAGGATCGCACGAGCAAACGCCGATGCGTCACCGATCGAAACAACGCGTCCCGACACACCATCACAAATAATCTCCCCCGCACATCCGACATTGGTCATCACAACGGGACGACCAGAGGCAGCGGCCTCAATAATCGACAATCCCCATCCTTCAAAACAGGATGGTTGAACAACGAGCGACGACCACGCAAGATACGGAACAACATCCTTTTGCCTTCCAATAAAATCAACAGAAGATGCGACCCCAAGCGCATTCATCTGCGCTTCCAGATTCTGACGCAGTTTTCCTCCGCCAACAATCTGAAGACGAGCGCTCGGTCGAGATACACACACCGTCTTCCATGCGTTAAGGAGGACGTCAACCCCCTTTTCTGGTTCTAATCGAGCGATACAGAGAACATTTAGTCTAGAGGCGTCGATTGGCGGTATGGATATAAAACGAGAAAGATCTGTTGCAATGGGGATGACATCGATTCGCTCGCGCGGGATACCAAACTTCTCCAGCCCTTTTGCTCCACGTTCGCTCACTGTTCGAATCCGCTGTGCGCGCTGTATATAATGAATCGCGAATGGACGAAAAAACCACTCGGTGACCGTGGATGGAGATCGAGCAAAAAAACCGCTATGATCTTGCAAATGAAGATGCACACCCGAGGCATAGGATGCCGATAAAGCCACAAAACCAGACCATAAAGTATCCTGAGCGCTTACAACCTTGGGTATTTGACGGCGTGCAATTCTCCTTGAGAGTCGCAGTCCACGCCACAACGCGACAGCCTTATTTGATCCGCCTGTTATATGAATCCGAAGTCCGGGGTTGAGTTCGCACATCACGGATTCGCCGGTCGCAAGAATCACAATATCAACATCCCATCCCGCATAATACGCACGCTGACGATCTGACGAGCGAGAACCTCTTTCCGCAATGGAACGGTCGAGTCCGATAACGAGGAGTTTCATAAGCGCTCGCAAGAATCTGCCAGCGTCATGGTCGGCGTCGGAAGCGATATTGATGTACGAAGTGCAAGATATACATCGGGATTAATAATCCGACGGATCGCGGCGATCCACGCGGATTCATCTGTGGGATCTACTTCCATAATTCCGTGAACGCCATCAGGTAACCCGTGTTCTGATGTAATAATACATGGTACGCCGCATTGGAGCGCTTCAAGCGCGCCATTTGGGCAAATATCGGTCAATGTTGGGAGCAAAAGTGCATCGGCATTTGAGAGGATCCGCGCGACCTCCGCATGATCAACAATTCCGACGAACGTCATGCCATGAACATCTTTTAGAATCTTTTGGACTTCCGCACGCTCCGACCCGTCACCAACGAATGTGCATGAAAGGTCAATCCCTTGTTCAACACAAGTACGAAGGACCCGTGCAAGGAATGGCATATTTTTAATTGGCGCAAATCGCGCAACTGTAAAAAATCTGAACGGCACATGCGGACCGGAGCTGTCACGCCGCACAGCACATTCCGGTACGACATTCGGGATGACAATACTACGCTTTATCGCTGCCGGCGCGATAACACGAATCGGCTCTTTCATGATTGACGACATCAGAAGAACTCGCTGTGCGCGCGTAATCACCCACCGAGCCAGTATCCGCTTTAACAATGAACTTGGATTGTGAGAATATTTTGCCCAATATGTTCGCATTGTGACGCGAAGACCGTGTTTCGTTACCGCATCTTCCCAACACCACTCCCCGCCGAGACGCAAAATGAGCGGAGATGAGAACCCAATGAGCGCGAGACGCATCGGAATACCAGAGGAAAAAACATCCGTCCCAATCACACGCATGTCTGAAGAAAACTGACACCGCAATGTATAAGCAAAACGCAGATACCGAAGAGGCAGGGAGCCACGCCGCGAGACGCGCGTGACTCCATCCTCCTTCACGGACGCATCACCATAGGTCACGACGTGAACATCATGCCCATGTCGGCGAAATGTACGCACAAGCTCTGGGATGACTGTTGCGGGCCCGCCAATCTCAGGTGGATAAATCCCTGTGGCAATAATAAATTTCATACGCTTTCGACAACGGAAACTATGTACTTTAACCTCTCGCCTTTTATGTGCGAACCTTTTATCCCGAATTTTACGAGTACTGAAACTATTAGCAACTTCTTTTTCTCCACCATCCGCCATTCCGCTGGATACGCATACGAGGACCCATCCATAAAATTATGTATTTAAATAATTGAGCATCCCCTGCATATCTTTTACAATCTCGTCCCAATTGAAACGCGCACGAACAAACTGACTGCTATTCCGAATAAGTTTTTCCCGCAATCCGGGTTCGGTCTGAATACGCTGCGCCGCGTGTGCAATCGACGTTGGATGCTGTGGCTGACAAAACACACCAGTCTCACCATCCACGAGAAAATCCGGAATACCACCAACAGGCGTACCGATAATGGGAATTCCCGCGGCCATTGCCTCTAAAAACGAATTACCCAACCCCTCAGAGAGTGACGGACGACAAAAAATATCCGATGCCTGCAACAGATCTGGAAGTTCATCATGAGATTTTTTTCCAAGAAAAGTTACGCGAGATCTCAGTCCTTTTTGCTCGACAAGGACACGAAGTTTTTCTTCGTCCTCTCCGATACCCACAATCAAAACTTTGTAATTCTCTGGAAGCGACACGAGAGAACGAATGAGATCATCAATACCATTTTTAAGCGAGAGACGCGACGCTGTAACAATCACGACATCATCGTCTGCATAACCAAAGTGTTCCCGCAGCGACGTTCGACGTTCAATATTTATCATTTGACCAAATTTTTTAATATCTACCCCGTTCGGGATAACTTTTGGTATGCCACTAAATCCCATTTTTACAGCCCAATCCGCGAGAAACCGACTAATCGCCTGCACAGCATCCGCGCGTGCAAAAATCTTTTTATGCAAAAATACAAGCGCTCCGGCCCGTTTTGCATAGTGTTCAAGCGGATCGCCTTCCTGCAATGTCAGAAGCATCTTTGTATTCGGATGAAACCATGTGTATACCAGCGCAGCAAATCCGCCGTAGCTCGCCATACATGACCAAATCAGTGTTCGACGCGCGGAGAGCGGCAATCGAAGAGCAACTATCGGACCAAGAATAGGGAGCAGATATTTATCCATCGTATAGCCGACACCGCAGCGATGAACAGTGATGTTCCCAATCTTTTCGGTCGATAAAAGGTCGGACTTGAGACGTGCACAGATGAGATCAAACTGCCAATCAGGCAGACGATCTGTCACTTCCTTCATTGCGATTTCAGCTCCACCAACAAGTGGCAGATACGTTGTCGAAAAAATAACTGCGTGCTTCATACAACCGTACGGAAGTAATCAATCGTCTTTTCTAAACCGATCCGCAGCTCAATCTTTGGTTCCCAATTCAGACGCTCACGGCAGAGAGAAATATCAGCTTTGCGACGTTTAGGTTCGTGCTCCACTGCTGGCAGATTTATGATCTCGGATGAAGATCCAGTAAGTTCTAAAACAAGCTCCGCGAGTTCGCGGATAGTGAATTCGCCTGGATTCCCAATATTAACCGGTCCGGTAAAATCTTGAATAGACATCATTCGCATCATTCCCTCAATCAGATCATCAATGTATTGAAATGATCGCGTGTATGACCCGTCACCATAAATTGTAATTGGCTCGCCGTGTAAGGCCTGTAAAATAAAATTGGACACAACCCGTCCGTCGTCCTTGGCCATGCGCGGTCCATAGGTATTAAAAATACGAATAACCTTAATATCTACACCATATTCTCGATGATAATCAAAACAAAGCGTCTCGGCGCAGCGTTTCCCCTCGTCGTAGCAAGCACGACGCGAGATCGGATTGACATTGCCCCAATATGTTTCATCCTGCGGATGACAAAGCGGATCGCCGTAGACTTCAGACGTGGATGCCTGAAGAATCCGTGCGCCGTTTCGTTTGGCAAGTTCAAGCATACGAATCATGCCAATAACGTTTGTCTGGACGGTTTCGACAGGATCATGCTGATAGTGTTTTGGTGATGCTGGACACGCGAGATTAAAAATCCATTCAACCTCTGCCACATACGGTTGTTGGACATCGTGCCGAACAAAAATAAAACGCGAATTCGTTTCGAGATGCGCAATATTTTTACGCGAACCAGTAAACAGGTTATCAAGACATGTCACTGTATGCCCGTTCGCAATAAGACGATCACACAAGTGTGCGCCAATAAATCCAGCGCCGCCGGTTACGAGAATATTTTTAGACATAATGAGAGAGCCAAGAAGAAAGCGTGAGCAACATCCAGAGACGATTCCCGTGGTCAGCGCCCGCATCGTTTTCCGCAATGAGACGCGTAACCGCGTCGGCTTGAACGATCTCTGCGATTGGCGCGTGCGGATCCATTAGACGATCGCGCACGATGGTGCGGAGCGGACCGCGGAACCATTCGGCAAGCGGAACCTGAAATCCGCGTTTCTTACGTGTCAGCACATCGTCTGGAACGATACCCTTTAATGCGCGCCGCAACGCGACTTTGGTCATACCATGATATATCTTCTCTTTCAATGGAATCGCCAGCGCAAATGCGATAAGTTTCTGATCAAGAAACGGCGCCCGAGCCTCAAGTCCGAAACGCATCGTCGCACGATCCATTTTCACATTGAGATCATCTGGAAGATAGGACGTGAGATCAAATTGCATTGCGCTTCGCAAAGACGTAGCGTCATCCGTTCCGCCCATATGTGCGCTGACAAACTGGACGGCATCTTCTGATTCGGTTCGTTGTAAAAAGTCATCATCAAATGTTGCACGTAGACGTGCCGTGGAAAAATATGAACCACAAAATAATTCGCCATATGCGGTCGCGGGATCTATTTGCAACGCATGAACCGTCTCCGCCATACGTAAAATACGTGGATCTTTCAGACTTCGAGCTACGACCTTTGATCCGCGATCTACAAGCCACGCCATGCCTGGGAGTTTCACGAGATCAAGTGCACGCTGATAGGCAATATATCGTCGATACCCGCCGAAAAGTTCATCTCCTCCATCGCCAGTCAAAACTACTTTGACTTCTTGTGCCGTTTCGCGTGCAAGAAGCCACAGCGGCAACGCGGAGGAGTCCGCATACGGAGCATCATATTGACAAACAATTTTATCGACGAGCGCAACGAGATCATTCGGCGTCGCCTCAAACTCATAATGATCCGTCTTAAACGCCTGCGCAATCACACGCGCCTCGACACGCTCGTCCATCTTCGGACGATCAAAACCCATCGTAAATGTCTGAAGCGGATGCGAAACATTCTTTGATGCAAATGCGACAATCGATGCGGAATCGATTCCTCCCGAAAGAAACGCGCCAACTGGGACGTCAGCCGCAAACTGACGAATCTTCACAGCCTCCTCAAGTTTGCTGCGAATTTCCGCATCCAAATTTACGACATTTAATTTCTGTTCATTTTTTTCCCACGTATGATACCTCTTTAATTGCCATCCGTGTTCGTTCCACACACCGTATTCCCCCGGTTTAAGTTGCATCATCTCTTGAAACCCTGTACGTGGACTCGGTACATATTGCAAACCAAGAAAGAGCCGTACAGCGTCCCAATCTGGTTTCATATCAAGTGCAGGGGCGAGCCCTTTGAGCTCAGAGGCGAAAACAAGATCACGCGATGATGTGAATCCGTAAAAAAGTGGTTTTTTACCGATCCGGTCACGCGCAAGAATCAAAGTTTTCTTCGGCGCATCCCAAAGTGCGATGGCGAACATCCCGTGAAATCGTTTGAGACTATCGATACCCCACGCATGATATGCTTCAAGAATTACTTCCGTGTCGGACGAAGAACGGAATGTCGCGCCGAGGGATTCAAGCTCCGCGCGTAGTTTGCGATAATTGTAAATCTCGCCATTGTAGACAATCGTAAGCGCGCCGCGCGCGTCATGCATAGGCTGAGCGCCAGTTAAACCTAGATCAATAATCGCAAGCCGACGATGCGCAAAACCAACTCCGGGTGCGGTCCAAAATCCTTCACCATCCGGTCCGCGATGCGCAATCGCCGTAGACATATGCCGAAGCACGCTTTCATCTGGAAGCGTACCGTCCCGTGTCACAATACCTACGATGCCACACATAAAAAAAGATGAAGCAGATCAAAATGACATATTCCGAATAGCGAACTATTCAACTCAACTTGGCTATGTTAACGTACCTGAATGAAATGCGC
>QIKL01000064.1 GCA_003231955.1 Candidatus Uhrbacteria bacterium
ACGGATCTAAATAGTGCGATTAATAAAGGTATCCCCATTCAGTGCGATTTCGCTCTGACTACGGGCACCGCGCCGCCAAATCCCGGCACGTTGCTCGAAGCGGGCTGCGATGCAAGTTGGTGTCCAGCGACTAATAGAAATTGCAATGGTGCTCCTCTTGGAGGGGAAATCGGAAATGTTCTATTGAATCCAGGGAGTACTATTAAGTCGGCGGGGCATGCCGCTTACAGTGCAGTCAAATTGGCGGGGCATGCTGTGGGTAATGTTGCGAAAGAAGCGTATGACTACGTATTATCGTTATAGTCTGGCTCTCTCTCTGCAGAGATCTCTTTGAGAGAGAACTTATCATAGTCTTCCCCTTTGACATCGATTAGCTCGTAGGCTTGCTAGATGTTCAAAAGGGTGGTAGTCTCGGCGGCAACATGTCCGCTCACAATACTATTGTCATTAAGGGCGTTCGCGTCCACAATTTGAAGAATGTTTCGATTGATCTCCCTAAGAACAAGTTAATTGTCATCACAGGACTTTCTGGTTCGGGAAAATCATCGCTTGCGTTTGATACGATTCACGCTGAAGGTCAACGCCGGTACATGGAGAGCTTGTCGTCTTATGCGCGGCAGTTTCTTGAACTTCAAGATAAGCCAGATGTGGATGAGATCATGGGACTTTCGCCGACGGTCGCTATTGATCAAAAGTCTTCGTCGCATAACCCGCGTTCAACGGTCGGGACCGTGACGGAAGTTTATGACTTCTTTCGTCTTTTATTTGCGCGCGCCGGCCGCGCACATTGTCCATCATGCGGTAACGCTGTGGTAGAACAAACGCCGCGTGAGATTGCGGAGAAGATCCTTTTGCATGCGCAAAAGTCGGATATTATTCTTCTTGCGCCAACGGTTCATAAACAAAAAGGCGAGCACAAGGTGGTTCTGCAAGGCGCGCAACGTGCCGGTTATCGCGAGGTCCGGTTTGACGGCACGCTCGTTGATCTCGAGGAGATTCTTCATGTAAAGATTGATAAGACTCAGCCGCATACGATTGAAATTGTCGTAACAAAACTTGAGAAAAAAACAAGCATGGTGCTTGATTCCCTCCTTGAGGTTCTGAAACAAGCACTTGATCTCGGAAACGGCCTTCTCCTTGTTGTCGACGAGGAAACGGAAGGTGAGACACTCTATTCGCAGTCGCTTTTTTGCGCGCATTGCGATATTTCCCTGCCGATACTTGAGCCGCGTCTTTTTTCTTTCAACTCCCCGCATGGTGCGTGTCCAGGATGTACTGGTCTCGGCACGAAACTCATACTTGATCCAGATCTCGTGATTCCAAATAAGCGGCTCACGATCGCTCAGGGTGCGATTAAACCGTGGACGCGTATCGCTGGAAATCAGAATTCACATATCAAGTTGTTGGAGGAGGTGGGAAAAAAATATGAATTTTCGATTCATGAGGAGATCGGGAAGCTCTCTAAATCCGCTCTTACCAAGATTTTAGAGGGAACAAAGGATGAAATATACACGGTGGATGGGAAAACACTAACCTTTGACGGTATTCTTTGCATGCTTGAGGCAAAATATCGACAGACGGATTCTGAATATGTCCAAAAGGAAATTGAGGCATATATGCGTGTCCTTATTTGTCCGGAATGCAACGGCCGCCGGTTGCGCAAAGAAGCGCTGCTCGTCACGATTGCAAATAAGGGGATTGCTGATCTCGTGAGTTTGCCACTCGATGAATGTTTTACTTTTTTCGATAAGCTCGGAAAAGGACCGATAAGAGCGAAGCCATCAAAGATTGTCCGACTCAAACAGGATCAAGAAATTGATCCCGTGGGTTTTACCGAACGCGAGCGATTGGTCGTTGATCGGGTTACGCAGGAGGTGAAACGGCGTCTTTCAAATCTCATCAACGTTGGTTTAGGATATCTCACGCTTGATCGGAGCGCTATGTCGCTTTCAGGCGGCGAATCTCAGCGTGTACGTCTTGCTGTTCAGCTCGGTTCCGAACTTTCTGGCGTAATTTATATTCTAGATGAACCGTCTATTGGTCTTCATCAGCGTGATAACGATAAGCTCATCGCGACAATGAAACGTTTGCGCGACCTGGGGAATACGGTAATCGTAGTCGAGCATGATCAGGCCGTAATAGAAGCCTCGGATTATATTGTTGATGTGGGTCCCGGCGCTGGAGAATACGGCGGTGAAATCGTTGCGGCGGGTACTTTGGCCGAGATTAAACGCAACAAAGAATCATTGACTGGCGCGTATCTGCTCGGAAAGAAAGAAATTGAAAAGCCAAAGATGCGGCGCAAAGGTAACGGTAAGTTCGTCATGGTTAAAGGTGCATCCGAATATAATTTGAAGAACGTAGATTTTAAGCTGCCGCTTGGTAAATTTGTATGTATGACAGGTGTCTCCGGCTCAGGGAAATCTACGCTCGTCCTCGATATTCTTGGACGTGCATTATCAATGCACTTTTACGGTGCCAAGGATCTTCCCGGCGCACATCGGTCCATCAATGGGATCGATAACCTTGATAAAGTTGTCTCTGTGGATCAGTCGCCTATTGGACGGACACCGCGTTCTAATCCTGCAACCTACACGGGCGTCTTTACGCCTATCCGTGATCTCTTTACTGAGATTCCCGAAGCGAAGATGCACGGCTATGATGCGGGAAAGTTTTCTTTCAACGTCAAAGGTGGAGGACGATGTGAGACTTGCGCTGGCGATGGATATGTTCAGATTCAGATGCAATTTTTGCCTGATGTTTACGTCGAATGTACCGAGTGTCGGGGGAAGCGATACAATAAAGAAGCGCTTGAGATTCATTATCGAGGTAAGACAATCGCTGATATTCTTGATATGACGGTCGAAGAAGCAAGGCGATTTTTTGTGGATCAGCCGCTTATTTATGAGAAGCTTTCTGTCCTCCACGAGGTTGGCCTCGGGTATGTCCGTCTTGGTCAGCCAGCTACGACGCTCTCTGGCGGCGAAGCCCAGCGCGTAAAACTCGCAACCGAACTTGCGCGTCGTGCTACCGGTAAGACACTCTATATTCTTGACGAACCGACAACTGGTTTACACTTTGATGACATCAAGCGGCTCCTTCAGGTTTTGCAAGCTCTTGTTGATAAAGGCAATACGGTTCTTGTCATTGAACATAATCTCGACGTCGTAAAATCCGCGGATTGGGTTATTGATATGGGGCCGGACGGAGGTATTCGCGGCGGTGAAATCGTCGCAGTGGGTACGCCGGAAGGAATTGTAAAGATTAAAAAATCTCTACTCTCAAAATATCTCAAACCGTTGGTTTGAGTCGGTGAAAAAAGAAAAATATTAGAGTTTTTTGAGTGTTGAAGTCCTTAGGCCATATCTATCAGATCCATTTAGCCTTCTGTTTCTTGTGGTATTATAGCGTTTATGAAACATTTTTTTATGGCACTCCTCGTTGGTGCGATCGTTCTTCCTTTTCCGGTTCTGGCTGTAAATTTGGATATAGTTAATAGCCATATTGCAGCGGAAAAGTTTGATCTCAAGGCTGATGGCATTGATAATACGCGGATTATTGTTACGCTTCAGAATACAAATTTTGCCCCAGTTGTCAATGCGACGGTTATGTTAAATTCAGATCGAAAAAAGTCGGATGACATTATTGCCGAGAATAGTAAGACAGATATTCTCGGTAAAGCATATTTCCGTGTGAGTTCCCTCAGGAATGGAACAGCGATTTTTAGTGCTTTGGTCAACGGGCAAGCGCTTCAACATACGGTGACCATTCATTACACTGGTGGTCTTATCGCCGACGTCCATGCGGGCGATCTTATTAAGATTCCAGATGATAACAATACTGCGACACTCTCCGATACAGCAGTCTACTATTACGCATCGGATGGCCGTCGATACGTATTTCCGAATGAGAAAGTGTACTACACATGGTATTCGGATTTTTCCAAGGTCAAGGTCCTTTCGCTTAAGCAGATGTCGCTTATTCCGATTGGTGGAAATGTTACATATAAGGCAGGTTCTAAACTTGTAAAATTTCAAACAGACGTTAAGACATATCTACCGACAAAAGGAGGGGTTTTACGGTGGGTAAAAACAGAAGCTATTGCGCGCGGACTTTTCGGCAATACCTGGAATACGCAGGTTGATGATATTAGCGAAGCGTTTTATGCGAACTATACGTTTGGTAAGCCTATCGCGAGTGCACTTGATGCTCCGTTGGACGTCATCCGTTCGTCTGGCCTTACGATTGACAGTGATAAAGGATTGAATTGAGCTGAATATTCGTATTGAAGATGCAGAGTTTATTTATTTTGTATCAGAAGCGTGTATATCAATAAATTATTGATAACAAAACATCCGCTGTTTAGCGGATGCATGTATGTTTTGTTTAGGATTTGTGGATCTCTTTAAGCTTTTTCTTGCTCTTACGGATATAGCCGATGTGTTTGCGGCGCGTTTTGAACTGCCGAACGAGCTCAATTTTGGCGATGATGGGTGAAGCAGTCGGATAGATGCGCTCCACGCCGACACCTTCCGCGATCTTTCGGACAGTCATTGTACGTTGGATCCCCGTACCGCGGACATTGAGTACAATACCCACAAAGACTTGGATGCGTTTTTTTTCTTCTCCTTTAGTGTTGAGCTCTTTAATCCTTTGGTGGACACGAATCTGCATCCCCGTTCGGACGTCCTCAGGTTTTAAGACCTCATATTTCTCGGTTCCTGCCATAAAGTTGATGTGCCGGAAGGATAAATGATCTCATTCATTTCGTCAAGACGTGGCCGCGGAGTCTTTGCAGGGGAGTACATTTAGGATTTTTTCTGCGGTTTCTCCAGGACCGTTCATCTCTGATGTATTAAGGACAAGGTCATAATGTTTAGGTTCCAGATGGTTGACATTGTAATATTTGGCATATCGTCGGATATCAGATTTGGTTCGATTTTGAATTGCGGCACGTACGTTCTCTGGAGAGACATATTTCGGTTCATCCGAACGTTCTTTATTGGTGAGCTTTCGTTCTTCATAGATTCGTCTTGATGCTTCTGATAGGGTGCAATCAAGGAATATTTTGAACGAATGTGGGATAAAGTACCACGAAAGACGTCCTTCAATCACGAAAGCCTTTTCTTTAATGCCGAGCTCGCGCTGATAATCGTCCACAATTTTATCAGTGGATGCTTCTTCTTCTCCAAGCACATTTAATTCATCGAGTGTGAGGCCACGCTCTATTGCCATTTTCCCCCATAATGCACCGATGGAATAGAACGGTACACCGAGCTTCTGTGCGAGGATCTTTCCGACGGAGGTCTTACCAGATCCGGGAACGCCCGAAATAGTAATGATCATAGTTGTTTCATAAGGTCATCAAATTCATGGACAGGCGGGATGGTATAGGCACGTTTAATGCCAGTCGTCGGATCTTTAAATGAGAGATAGACACTTTGGAGCATAAGACGCGGCGCTGTAATGTTGCGGTTTTCGGCGCGGCGTTTGTATAAAGGATCTCCGATAACGGGATGGTTGAGTGCGAGAAGATGCGCACGAACTTGATGTGTGCGTCCTGAAAGGATTGTAAGCTCTAAGAGTGTTGCGTTTCGGAATTTTTTGAGCGTCTTGTAATGCGTCCATGCAGCCCTTCCTTCTTCTTCATGCTCCGGCCGCGCTGCCATTCGTGGTTTAGTCTTGGATCGTGCGATACGAAATTTAATTTCACCCTCATCCGTGTTCATTTCGCCATAGACGAGTGCGAGGTAGCGTTTATCGACGGAGTGTTCCGCAAACTGTTGTTTGAGATTGTCGAATGCATCCTGCGTTCGTGGGATGATCATAAGTCCGCTCACTTCACGATCCAAACGGTGAACAATGCCTGGACGCTCTGGGTCCTCTCCAAGCTTTGCGATTTTTGGATCGTGTGCAACAAGAAGATCAACGAGTGTTCCATGTTTAGTTTTTACATCAGGATGGACGAGCAGTCCCGTAGATTTATTGATAATGAGATAGTCTGGTGTCTCATCAATAATGCGGAGGGGGAAAGCAGGTTCTGGGTTTCGAATTCCGGTATTTGATTCAATTTTAGGCTGAAGTACATCATCAAAGATGACCGTATCATCGGTTTTTAGAAAACGATGCACGCTTGCAGCTCGTCCGTTGACCGTAGCGGCGCCTCGTTTAATAAGTTTGGCGATCTGACTACGCGTTAATTCTGGGAGTTCCTCAGAGAGGTAGACGTCCAGCCGTTTGCCGCCATTAGCGACAGGGATTGTCCATGTCTGTTTCATCGCGTCATCATAGCAGAAAGCAGAAAAATGACATAAACTAGCACTGAAACACGCATGACATCAACACCGACGCTATGGGGAAGATTTTTCTCTTTCATGCCCGCCTTTGTGGTGGCCGGGATTGCGCTAACCGCTGTCATAGCGATGTATGTTGGAGTTCCTTCTGGGATAGTAGCTCTTAAAATTCTGCTTGCGGTCGGAATTTTTCCATATACTGTTCGGATGGTTCGAGATCTTCTGCGCGGACGGCCTGGAATTGATCTTATTGCGGTTCTCGCTATTGTTACATCGCTCATTCTCGGACAGACGATTGCAGGTGTTGTAATTCTTGTGATGCTTTCGGGTGGTGAGGCATTGGAGGAATATGCGCTGGGCCGCGCACGCCGCCAGCTGACGGAGCTCATCTCCAATGCTCCGTCAATTGCGCATCGTAGACACGGGCAGTCCATTATCAACATTCCAGTTGCAAAGGTCCGTGTTGGCGATCGTCTTATCGTAAAGCCAGGGGAGACGGTTCCAGTTGATGGAACGGTCGTTGTTGGCACATCATCAGTCGATGAATCTTCGCTTACCGGCGAACCATTGTCTGTTGAGAAGCGTCGGTCGAGTCGTTTACTTTCTGGTAGCGTGAACCTTGATCGGGTTTTAGAGATGGTTGCAGTTCGGCCGAGTGAAGAGAGCAACTATAGTCAGATTATTCGACTCGTGCGAGAAGCAAGTGAATCACGCGCGCCGATTGTTCGGCTTGCCGACCGGGCAAGTGTTTGGTTCACAGCGGCGGCTTTTATTCTCGCGGGATCTGCGTGGTTTTTATCGGGAGATCCTATTCGTGTTCTTGCGGTCCTCGTGGTTGCAACACCGTGTCCGCTCATTGTTGCAACACCAATCGCTGTGATGTCTGCTGTGAGCCGAGCTGCGCGTCGCGGTATTGTGGTCAAGAATGGAGCTGCACTTGAGGCTCTCGCGCGCGCAAGGGCATTTGTTTTTGATAAGACTGGAACGGTTACGCTTGGCGCGCCGAAGGTCGTCGAAGTTACAGGATATGGGATTCCTGAGAATGATGTCGTATATTTTGCGGCTTCATTGGACCAATTTTCTGCGCATATTCTCGCGCGAGCGCTTGTTGCAGAAGCACATCGTCGGTCTGTGTCTCTTAAGCTCCCTGTTAATTTTCGCGAGGAGATCGCATCGGGCGTCAGTGGAAGACTTAACGGGAAACGATATTTTTTTGGTAAGCTTTCATATCTCAAAAAATGTGGTGTTACCTTCCCAAACTCGATTCGTGAGGCATACGGATACTCACAATCGCAGGGGGAAAAGTCCGTTTATCTTTCACAGGGCACGCGGTTTATCGGAGTCGTAACATTTGCTGATGTGATCCGGAACGATACGGCAAACGCATTTCGTGAATTACGTCACCATGGGATTAAGAAAATTGTGATGCTGACGGGTGATAAAACGTCCGTTGCTAATGAAGTCGGTAAAGTAGTTGGTGTGGATCGTGTACGTGCCGAGTGCCTTCCTGCCGATAAGGTCGACGAAATACATAGGCTTCAAAAAACGCTCGCACCTGTCGTTATGGTTGGAGATGGTGTGAACGATGCACCAGCGCTCGCCGCAGCGGATGTAGGAATCGCTATGGGCGCGAATGGTGCAACAGCTGCGTCGGAGAGTGCGGATATCGTAATTACGGTCGATGAGATCGTACGGTCGGGTGAAGCGTTTCATATCGCTCGTCGTATGTTCACGATAGTCTTGCAGAATATCAATATCGGGATTGGTATGAGCGTCGTGCTCATGATTGTGGCCGCATTGGGCGGTATCGCGCCGATCACGGGCGCTATCTTGCAAGAAGTGTTGGATGTTATTGTTATTTTTAATAGCCTCCGTGTTTATATCGACAATCGGGATTGAATCGCTAGAGTTGACGCTATTTTAGTTTAGGCTTGTATATTTGCGGTTGGCTGCGGAAAGATGATTAATTTTTTATAATTTTATAATAGGACAGCCGTTTATCTCCATTATTACATAGATGTCCCATTGATAAGTGCAAGTTTCTCTTGTCGCGTCAACCGTTTGATCGCCGATTCCTGAATGAGTGCGGCGCTTCGCGATGTTGCACATATCTTCCAGACTACGGCGACTGGACGCCGCGATGCTGTGTATGCCGCGCCGCGCCCTGCATTATGCGCCTCCACACGCTTTTGGATATCCGTTGTGATGCCTGTATACAGGCTGCCATCAAGGCAGCGGAGGATGTAGACGGTCCATTGAGAAGTCATTGTGCAGTACGGACTACAATAGTTTTTCCAGATGCGACATATCCGAGGAGGCGTGTGATTTCTTGAGAAGCATTATCATGAGCGCGCGAGATCAATTCGGGTTGGGTTGCTGCCGCTTCCGCCTGTTTCGAGAGTGCGCTCAATGCCTCATTATATCCATTGTCGTTTTGTAGAATGCGTTTAAGGATGCCTTGATTGTTCTTGAGATTGATTGGACCGACAAGACGGTCATCAAAGAGTGTTACGTCTGGAATCGTGACGGTGATTGTATCTCCATTGATCGTTATATTCTTCGTAGTTACTTTTGCGAGATCAATACCAAGATCTACTTCCATCACGCCGCGCGCCGTGATCGTCTGTCCAAAAAAGAAATCTTTAAATATGTTGCCAGTAGATTTGGTAATCGTGATCGGTTCATCAAACATGTATGTTTGCGTTACAAGAAAGCCTCGGTCTTTGAGTGCGGTTAGGATTATTTGCGCATTGATTTGTGGTTTTTGGATTTGAGCGGGTTTTCCGATGTGGTATCCGACATATCCGGCTCCACCAGCAACAAAAAGTGTAAGGACAATGCCTGCAATCCATTTCCAGTTTTTCATGAGTGATACGGTAGGGGGTTTTGTGCTGTTCGTCAAAAAAACAAACATGTCCTCGTGGGCATGTTTGTTTTGGTAGGCCCGGCTGGGATCGAACCAGCGACCGAGCGTGTATAAGACGCTTGCTCTACCGCTGAGCTACGGGCCTGTGGGGGATGTTATCTTTCCGCGAATATACGCGGAAACGATGACAAAATCAAGCCCGCCGAATCTGAGTAGATACGGCGGGCATAGAAGTTACGGAGAGATACGCACGGCGCTCCATGCGCCCAGAGGTATATCCACGAGCACGTCAGTAACTGTTCCGCTCATGTGTTGATGATCCGGCGAGATAGTCCCATCGTAGGTATGTGTGTCATCGCGCAATTCGATTTTGTCGCCAAGGACGATTCCACGGTCATTGCTAATGGCTGGGACGACGACGAATCGACCGCCTTGGAGGAGCTTGGCAGTGGCTGGAAGATTGTATCCGGTCCACGCCCACATCCCTTTGAGGTTTACGATTCCTTTGATAGGAACGTTTATGCAGACGGTTAGTTTGCAGTTTGTCGCCGTCGCTGGGCAATCGTTTGTGACACATGCAGTCACAGTCGCGCTCGGCTCGGTTGGACATGTTCCTGTGTCCAGACAATCCGTGTCAAATGTCGGCGATGTTGTAAGACCCATTGGACCGTCGAGCATTTGGAGTGTGACCATCGGATCTGATGCGGACCAAGTGATGTCTGCACCGACTTCGTAGTAATCCTCGCCGTCGTATTCAGCTGGCGTGATATGGATTGATTCTTCAAAGCTCGGAGCGGCGCGATGGCTGCGGACGGTGAGCGTGTCACCATCTTCTGATCCACCGAACGTGACCGGAAGATCTGTGACGTACGTTTGATTGGGATCTGCGTTTCCCGCGTCCGGCGTCTCGGCCCCTGCGTCCACAGAGAGATTGAGGACGGGATGGTTGGAGACAAAAATTCCGTTGAGTGATACGGAACCGTTTTTTATTGTAGGAAGCGAATGAGACGGGATCGAGATTGGCGGTCTATCCGAAAATTGTCGAGGCGAATCTTTGCTGGACATACCGGGTGCCGATCCGCATGCAAGTAAGCTCAAACTCATCGCCAGTGTGACTACAATTTGTGTCTTCATGTGTTCTCTCCTGTTTGGGGCGTATTTGCCCGCACCTCTCTCTACCGCTGGATTATTTTTTTGATCTTGTCAAGAGCTTTTGTCCGTTTTCGAGAGCCTATCAAGCTTGTTCTGGTCAGGATTACTTTAGAAGGGAAGGTTTCTTTAAAAAAAAGCAGACCCGAATGGATCTGCAAAGCACTAATAAGATGGTTCGTTGCGGCGCACGCCCTACGTCCAGTTGGTGTCGATAGGCGCTACTTCTGTTGTTTTTGGAGCATCTGCTGCCGTATCGGCTGTCTGTGTCGACGAGGCGACGTCCAGCCATCCGCATTGCGCCGCGAGATCGTTGAGGAGCTTCTCAACGAGATCTGGCACGGGTACTATCTCGGCGAGCACTTTTGCGTCTACGAGACGGAAGAACTCTTCCGGTGTGAAGGCTTTTTCCTCGTCTGCTCCGAGGCGTATTGCCGTTGTGACAACCTCCTCCAGAAGCTGCGGTTTCTCTCGCATGAGGCACGCCACAACCAATTCATGTCCTAGACATGCGAAGATCTTTTTCGCATCTAGGAGGCTGAGCTCCATTGCGCTCTCGATGAACGCTTGAAGGAACGCACATGCATCTGTGTGCCGTTTACCACTAGTAGTGGCCTGCTGCGTCCAGTTGCCAGACGTTACGAACGAGTGCAACGCGGGCCACTTGAGATGACGGATGCGATCTTCTCCGTCAAAGGCATCCAAGATGGCCTTTGCATCTGTGTTTTTCTTGCGAAGTGCGGTTGCGAGTACGGTGCCCGCTATCTCGGCATCAAGCTCTCTCGCAGTTTCCTGCGGAAGGTTGACGCACATCGTGAGGATTTTTCCGCGAATCTCTGGCGCATCTGTGAGCTCTTCCATGATCGCCTCAATGGGGAACCGCTCAAGGAATACTTCTGGCTTGTGTAGATACTCTAGGCTGTGTTGAACCGTTAGGTTCAGGAGCTTTCCTTGCGGAGTCAGCCCTGGAGCGTCCGTAGTTTTTATCAGTTTTTCCTGCTGTTTCATCTTTCTTCTCCTTGTTGCAAGAGCTTTTATAGACTCTATCAAAATAGTATAATTGTCAAGATTCGTGAAACGTTTTCCTGCATGGCCTGTACGATAGATTATTCATTTCTTTCGAGCATCCGGAAGTTGTGATATCGCTCCTTTTTCTATTATTCATTATTTATGAGGAATCACAAAACCTATGCATAAAAAATTAATGATCGCATTTGCGGTCATTGCGCCGCTTTCACTTGCTGGAGCCGGATGTGCTAAACAAGTGGCTGTAACGTCATCTGCACCTGCGGGTATAAAGAAAACGTCCGTGGAGCAGTCTTCGGTCACATCGCCGACATCGTCTGCATCTGTATCAATCCAAGCGTCGAGTGCGTCAGGCACATCAAATGCTGATCTTCAAAAAGATCTAACAAATGTCGACGCACAAATACATACGTTGAATAACGATTCGGCTAGTATTGACAGGGGATTGAATGATAAACCAATCCAACAAGCAGAATAAAAATTTTATTCATTTTCGTATTTCTTTATGACACTTAAACGTTTTCTCATCGTCTCCGCATCAACGCTCGCCGCTGGCGCTTTTGCAGCCATGCCTGTATTTGCCCAGACGACTATTCATGTTTCGACTCACGCACCGCTCCGTATTCATGCAGAGATACAAGGCCACTTCGTAACGCGTGTTAAAGACCGTGCGAATCAGGAGATTGATCGTCGCATTAATGGTCTAAATAGACTCCTGAGACGTGCCAATGCAATGACGCGTGTTTCCGCCGTGACAAAATCGAATCTTGCGAGCACGGTCAAAAGTCAGGTTGAGGCGTTAACGGCTCTTAAGAGTAAGATTGACGCAAGTACGGATTTGGCGACACTTCGCGCGGATGTTCACTCCATTACAAAATCGTATCGTATCTATGCGCTCATCATTCCACAGGGTGCGGTTCTCGTCGCTACGGACAGGTTAACTTCAGTCGCGGATACAATGACATCAATCGGTAATAAACTTCAGTCTCGCGTTGCAGAAGCGCAAGCCGCAGGGAAGGATGTGACGGTGCTCCAGTCTGCATATGATGACTACATGACAAAAGTTTCGGATGCTAAGACACAGGTTTCCGCTGTGATTTCTGCAACGGCAGCACTTCAGCCGGATAGTGGCGATCATGCGGTTAAGTTAGCGAATCGTCAGTCGATGGAAGTTGCACGTTCAAAGATCCATTCTAGCATTCGAGATTTAGTCTCTGCACGAAAAGATGCGGCAGAAATTCTCGGTGATTTCCGTTTCATGCATTTAGATGCAAGAGTATCTCAGAATACTGATGATCATGCGGTCGAGAATGATGATCATGCTATCGAGAATACGGATAAGGAGAAGGAGGTAGAAACGGAGAAACAAGACCAGCCTGAGCGCTTGGAGACGCCAGAATCCAGTCACGAGTCGGAAGGAGTGGAGAGCCGATCGACTAATGATGGGCAAGAGAACGGAGATAGCCGTGTGCCAGAGAGTAATCAGGGATGATAACGGTTAAGGAAAAAAGGTCTCGATTCCCTCGGGGCCTTTTTGTTTAGACATCGTCAAAAACGTATCAGGGCTCGCATTCGATTTTTTGTCTGATGGCTTGTGCTGTCTTCCAGCTCCATCGGACGTAAGATGCACCCGTTGGGCAGGTTTGGAGAAATAACCGTGTTGCCTCGTCGTGTGGGTATCCGCAGCCGAAGTCTACATCAAGTTCTTTTTTTAATTTTTCGATAAGCCGCTCCCGTTCACTCTTTGCAAGGATGGATGCAGCAGCAACGGTTCGATTATGTTGATCCGCTTTATGTTCGGCATGCAGACGTGACATATCTGTCCAGCGGCTGGCGATATAAAGTTTTTCTAGGAATCCTTGTGCGTTGATGCTTGGCGCATCTATAAGCGCGATCGTTTCGCGTTCAGGATAATCTTCAATGTAGCTGCGGAGAAGATCTGCCATGAGTTCGGTTTCAAGTCCATTTAACGTTCGTGAGCGATCACGGACCGCAGTATCGATTTCTGGCGGATATGCGATCGCGAGCTGAAACCAGCAGCGTTTTTTGATCATCCGCGCGAGCATATCTCGCTGTGGTCCAGGGACGATTTTTGAATCCCGCACGTTGTGCGCCCAGAACCATCGGCGATCTGCTTCATTTGCGGCAACACAGGCAACAACGAGCGGCCCGAGGACGCATCCGCGTCCTGCCTCATCCACGCCGATAGAGTATCTCATCTCTTTTACCATACGCGTTTTTATTAGACGCGTCACCTTGCAAAAAAATACAAAATCAGGCAGAATGTCTGTATATGAAAGTTATTTATTGTCGTGATTTCGGGTTGGATTGTAACGCTCGAATGCGGGGTCGTACAGTCGACGAAGCTGTCGATGCTACAATCAAGCACGGAGTCAGTATGCATGGCCAGGATCTTAAAGAACTTCAAACACCCGAAAAGCGTACGGAAATCGCGGCTAAGGCCAAAGATCTCGAAGAAAAATAGAATAGAATAGAGTCGTTGACCTGTTTTACTATTTTTAGTATACTTTGCCTATAAAATTTTATGTCTCAATATATTCAATTTGCATTAGGTGCCGCAATTTTAGCTTTAGTTTGGGGTGTTTTTCTTATCCGTTGGATCCTGAAGCAACCACAAGGAGATGGAAAAATGGTCGAGATCGCGCAGGCAATTGAGCAGGGTGCAAAGGCATATTTGAATCGTCAATATAAGACGATTGGCGGGATTGGCATCATTATTTTTGTGATTCTCTGGGCTATGTTGGGCCAGAATTCCGCAATCGGTTTTGCAATCGGTGCTGCACTCTCTGCATTGACAGGTTTTATTGGAATGAACGTTTCGGTTCGCACAAACGTCCGTACGGCCGAAGCGGCGAAGAAAGGTATTGCTCCGGCATTCGACATGGCTGTTAAAGGTGGGACAGTTACTGGATTGTTTGTCGTTGGATTCGCTCTGCTCGGTGTTGCTGGCTTTTACGCAGCTACACATGATCTGAAGGCGCTTATTGCATTTGGATTTGGAGGTTCACTTATTTCTGTATTTGCACGTCTTGGCGGTGGAATCTTTACCAAAGCTGCAGATGTCGGCGCTGACCTCGTCGGAAAGGTTGAAGTAGGGATCCCTGAGGACGACCCGCGCAACCCAGCTGTGATCGCAGATAATGTCGGTGATAATGTCGGTGATTGCGCAGGTATGGCTGCTGACCTTTTTGAGACATACGCTGTGACCGCAGTTGCGGCTATGATTTTGGGTGCTCTTTCCTTCCCGAATAATGAGATGGTTATTCTGTTTCCGCTCGTTCTTGGTGGGATCTCCATTATTGCTTCAATCATAGGTACACTTTTCATCAAGCTTTCAAATCCGAAGAACGTTATGGGCGCCCTGTATAAAGGGCTGATCGTCGCTGGTGTGTTGGCCGCGATCGCATTTTGGTATGCTGCAGGCCAATTTTTTCCGCAGGGGAGCGTTATTGCTTCTGGTAAAGTCGTGACAGCATCACTCATTGGCCTTGTTGTAACTGCACTCATGGTTTGGATTACGGAATATTATACTTCGACAAAATACAAGCCCGTACAGAATATCGCCAAGGCTTCTGAGACTGGACATGGGACTAATATCATCGCGGGTCTTGCAATGAGCATGAAGTCCACAGCGCTTCCAGTTATCGTTATTGTGGTCGCCATTCTTTGGTCGTACTCGACAGCTGGTTTGTATGGTATCGCCATCGCGGCTATGAGTATGCTGTCACTGACAGGTATCATTGTTGCAATTGATGCGTTTGGTCCCATTACGGATAACGCAGGTGGTATAGCGGAGATGGCGGGATTATCAGACAGCGTACGCGTTGTAACAGATTCTCTTGATGCCGTCGGTAATACGACAAAAGCCGTTACTAAGGGGTATGCGATCGCATCGGCTGCTCTTGCGTCGCTCGTACTTTTTTCCGCATATACACAGGAATTTGCGGAGCGAGGTGTGCATCTCTCCTTTACACTGGATAATCCTAAGCTCATTGCAGGTCTCTTTATCGGCGGATTACTTCCATACCTTTTTGCTGCGTATGCTATGGAAGCTGTCGGAAAGACCGCTGGGGCGGTCGTCGAAGAAGTTCGACGTCAATTTCGCGAGATTAAAGGCATTATGGATCGTACGGCCAAGCCAGATTATGCAGCGACTGTGGATATTGTAATGCGCGCGGCAATCAAACAGATGGTTATCCCAGCGCTTTTGCCTATTGTAGTCCCAATCGTCATCGGATTCTGGCTCGGACCGGTCGCGCTTGGTGGCTTGCTCATTGGGTCTATTATTACTGGGCTTTTTGTTGCTATTTCGATGACTTCAGGCGGCGGGGCGTGGGATAATGCAAAAAAATATATCGAATCCGGCCACTTTGGTGGCAAAAAGTCTTTTGCACACCAGGCCGCTATTACGGGTGACACGGTCGGCGATCCATATAAGGATACCGCCGGCCCAGCTATTAACCCGATGATAAAAATTTTAAACATCGTAGCGCTGCTTCTTGTCGCGTTCTTGGTGTAGAAATTTTTTTCTAAAAATCCAACCTCAAATTCGTTTTTTTTGATGTCCGACATTCTTGATCCTCGGCACGAAGCGCTCGTTGAGCATCTCTTCCGTCGTACATGCATCATTCTTGAGATGCCTGGGTTTGAGCTCCGCGCGCTTCGGCGTCGCGCACGCGGATATGGGAAGTTCCGGTCGCTTACGCTCGGATATACAAAACTTGATAAGAGATTGGTGACTATTGATTTTTACACGCCGCGGACCATGAAGCCACGAAAAGTCGATGCGATTATTCGTGTTATTTGTCACGAACTTGCGCATCACCAAAAACCGCCACGCCTTTATCGGAATGGATTTCGTCTCGTACGTATGGCGCATCACCCACCTTTTTGGACGCAATATAAAAAGAATGTAGAGCGTTGCAAATGCGATGAGCTATTAGGCATATATTTTCAATCCCGATATAAAGAGTTGCCTCAATCATCATTAGGCGCTATCTTTGGCGGACTATGAAGATCATTGTAGATCAAGACGCCTGCATAGGTGCTGCATCGTGTGTCGCACTCGCATCTTTAACTTTCGCGTTGAACGGAGAAGGAAAAGTTTATATCCTTAATGAAGCATCGGATGCGGCAAAAAATGCAGCGGGAGAAACCATTGAAACGCCAACGACTAATGCTATGGATGTACGCGACATGATTATTGAGGCTGCACGTTCGTGTCCAGTTGCGGCGATTAAGCTCATTGAAGACAATGGAACTGAAATTATATTGTGAACTCCATTCTTGAAAAACGGCTGTTTACGATTGTTCGAAATGAACCGCTTGCGGTAGGCATATTTCAATTGACTCTTTCTCCTAAAGGAGAAATGTTTACATTCAAAGCGGGACAGTGGGTGTATCTTTATTTGTTAAAGGAATCCAACTCTGAATGGGCACACGCCGCATTTTCCATCGCATCCGCCCCGAGTGATTCGTCTAAGACTATCGACCTCGCGATTAAGGTTTATAAAGACTACACGAAACGTGCCCAAATATTGAAGATAGGGGAGATGGTCCGTATTCAGGGTCCGTTTGGTATGTTTACGCTAAACATTTCTGATGAGCCGCTTGTACTATATGCAGCAGGTATCGGTGTGACACCATTCATGAGTATGATTCGAGAAGAGTTTGCGCGGGGACAACGGCGTGAGATTATTCTTTTTTATACGAATAAGACAAAGTCTGATATTGCATATGAGATAGAACTTCGCGAGCTCATGCGAATATATTCACAATTTACAGTAGTTTTTTTTCTTACGCGAAGTGCACCTGGACACTGGAATGGTGAAACGAAACGTTTAGATGCGACTATTATTCGTCGTATGGTTGCAGATCCTGTATCATCCGAACATTTCATGTGCGGACCAAATGAGTTTATGGATGCAATCACGAAGATACTTATTTCGCTCGGTGTTGACATCAAAATTAAATTACGAAAAGAGCGATTTTCTTGAGTATTATTGAATTAACTTTTATCATATGAAACGTATATTTCCTTTTATCGTCATTGTCGGCGCGCTTGCTCTCGTGGGGTTTGGATGTAATTCCGTTCAGAATGCACAGCGAAAAGTTAGTGGAGCTACTACGACTACGCAGGCGGTTAAGCATGCGACGAGTGGGCAATTCGAGGGCAACATTAAGAACGACCAGCATATATTTAAGGATGATAAAACTGGGAAAACGTATGTTGAGGGTGCGGATGTGAAGCTACCAGATAATTTTCCAAAGGATACGCCAATCTATCCAGGGAGTACGATTTCGGCTGCTATCGTTTCGCCTTCTCTGCACAGCGCTGGCGCTACTATATCGAGCTTGGATGATGCACAGAAGACGGGTCAGTGGTATACGGATCAAATGAAGAATAATGGATGGAAGGAGAAGCAACATTTTGCATCAGGAAGTACGGAGTACCGTACCTACAATAAGGGTCTCGTGGATATCAAAGTGACGATTATCCCAGATTCAGATACGGGCGGGACCGTAATATCGATTGCACGGTATAGGATAGATCTTTAATAGTTGTACAAATGAGTAAAAAATTTTCTTCATGAAGTTTTTTATTAATAAACAATAGATGTTGCTCCGTACAACGGTTTTTAGAATTTTACGGATTTTTTACTAAAATATTTTTGGATTTTTTTAAAAATACAAATTCGGGCGCAATAAGCTATGTGTGATACAATAAAATCTTAGAGAAGGATCTAAAAGAGATGATACGTTTAGCGTCTACTTTTTTTTGCATTATTCGTATTTTTCTTTAATAGGCGGCCTCTCTATTTTTCGTGATCTGTTCTTTTATCCTTGCAGCCGCTTCATCATATAGGATGACGATGATATTTCTTTATAAGTTTGTAACGGAATAATCAGATATATATTATGGAGTACGGGGAACGGCTACTTGACTCTTATACCCTACAGGGGTATCTCTATACAAGAGTATGCAACCAAAAATTAAGAAAAATCTTCTTCGCCGATTAAAAATTGCGGAAGGACAAATACGTGGAGTTCAAAAGATGTTAACAGATGAAGAATACTGTATTGATATTATTACCCAAACATCAGCCATACGTCACGCGCTCGCTGCGCTTGAATATATTGTATTGGAGCAGCATCTTTCAGAGTGCGTTGTAGACCAAATAAAAGGAGGTGAACATAAAAAAGCCATTAATGAAATTTTATCCGTATATTATCAGAGAACAAAAAATAAGTAATTTTTTTATATAATATATATGAATACTGATCAGCATCATCATAGTGAACATTCTGGACATGGAAAGGCGGACGGAGGCCATTGCGGCGCTGGAAATAGCGGGCACGGAGGTCATGGCGGACACAAGGGAGGGCATGGCATGGGGCATGGGTCCGCGCAAATGTATTTGCGTCGTTTTTGGATTGTTACATTTTTGCTCATTCCACTTGTATTGATCAACAAAACAATCTCAGGATTTATTGGGCTTCATACATTTGGATTTAGTACATGGATAGGCTTTGGTATTGCCACCATTATTTTTGGTTTTTCTTTAGTATTTTTTAAGCACGCATGGCATGAAATAAAAGCTCGTGAGTATGGGATGATGACACTCGTGTCGCTTGCGGTTGGTTCTGGATATCTCTTTTCCGTCGTATCTACATTCGTATCATCATTGCATGCACAATTTTATCTTGAGATTTCAACCTTGGTATGGGTGTTGCTCTTCGGACACTATCTAGAAGCGAAATCTGGTGCGGCGGCGGGAGACGCACTCGCTGAAATGGCAAAACTTTTACCGAAAAAAGCTCATAAATTGGTTGGAGATAATGAGGTAGAAGTTGATATTGAAACGCTAGTTGAGGGCGATGTTGTTATTGTAAAATCTGGTGAAAAAATTCCAGCGGATGGAACCGTTGAAAGTGGTACCTCCCATGTGGATGAAGCACTTATAAGTGGCGAATCAGTACCTGTTGAGAAAAAGAAGGGTGAGGAGGTTGTTGCAGGCTCAATTGTTACTGACGGGTCACTTATTATATGTCTCTCGCGCGTAGGAGAAAATTCAACCATTGGTCAAATTCAAAAGCTTATTGCAACAGCTCAAGGCACAAAACCGCGTGCCCAAAGGATCGCTGACAAAGCTGCGGCGGTACTCACCTTTGTTGCTGGTGGAACGGCGCTTTTAACGCTGCTTGTGTGGTCGGTATTCCTTGGTCAACCGTTTGTATTTGCGGTGACGCTTGCTATTACGGTGCTTGTCATTGCCTGTCCGCATGCACTTGGACTTGCTATCCCGACTGTTACCACGATCACTACTTCTCTTGCGGTTAAAAATGGTATCTTTATTAAAGATCTCGCAAAAATTGAAACTATAAAAAAAGTAAACTATGTAGTGTTTGATAAAACAGGAACCCTTACCAAAGGAATATTTGGTGTGACCGATATAAAAACAATCGGTAACACGAATAAAGATGAAGTATTGCGTATCGCCGCATCTCTTGAGCAGCAATCCTCACATATCATAGGGCAATCGATTGTGGAGTATGCCAAAGAACAAAAAATAGAACTCATGCAGATTGATCATTTTAAAAACTTTGCAGGTAAAGGAATACTCGCGACGATTTTAGGAAAAGAATATCGCGTCGGGAATACAACGCTTATGGAAGATGCTGGTATTTTGACCGACGAAGTCAGGAAAGCACATGATGCTATCTCCCAAAAGGGGATTACTACGATTCTTATTGCTGATGCATCTGGTGTTATTGGCATGATTGGACTTTCCGATGAAATAAAACAAGAATCTTATGAAGCGGTTAATAAGCTTCACACGCTTGGGTTAAAAGTAGCCATGCTCACTGGGGACAATATCGCAGTGGCTAAAAACGTTGCTGATACACTTGGTATAGATACGTATTTTGCCCAAACTCTTCCAGAAGATAAATATCGCAACATAAAAGATCTCCAAGACAAAGGAAACGTAGTGCTCATGGTCGGTGATGGTGTAAACGATGCACCGTCGCTTGCGCAAGCGGATGTTGGAGTGGCGATTGGTGCTGGCACAGATGTCGCCATAGACGCGGGTGATGTGGTCCTTACTAAAAGCAATCCTCAAGATGTGGTACGGCTTATGGTACTGGGCAAGAAAGTGCATCGAAAAATTATACAAAATCTCGGGTGGGCACTTGGGTACAATATTGTAGCAATTCCGGCGGCAGCAGGTGTCTTTGCATTTTGGGGATTCTTCCTACAACCAGAAGTCGGTGCATTGCTTATGAGCCTTTCTACCGTTATTGTGGTCGCTAATGCGATGACTCTCAAAAAGGCACATTTGGAAGTTGCATGATACAAGTGAATCTAGTAACAGAAAATATCATACGTGCAGTACGGTACTAATAATCCCATCCATAGAGAAGTAGAACTTCGCCTTATGGTGGAGAAATAAAAAAGAGGAATTGTTTAGCATTTTTGTTTATTATTCCCTTTCTTTCTCTTTTACAAAAGAGAGTTTCGTTTTATGGCCTCGGTATATACGATATTTGCTATCGGCCCGATATGCCTATTAGTGACAAATTTAGGTGGGGGGTGAATTGAGCCATTTTTTTTGTATGTTCCTTGTTGTATAACCCGAATGGAATGTACTGGAGTGAGAGTACGGCGTGGTTTGAGCTACAAAAAACTATAATACTTTAAATCGTATTAATTCTATTTTTTTATTAAGAGGTGCTTTTTTCTTCTTATTTTTTTGAGTCGCTTTAATACTTCGTTTGGGAATATCAAATTCTGATAACTTGCATAATGTAGTTGGAAAAATTTTTAAGATTTTTATTTTAATATTCCAATTTCTGCCAGCATAGGATTTGGCAGAATAGATTTTTCCAACGTTATATTTACCAACTTCATTTCCAATGCGAATAGTGCTATTTTTTGTTTTCTTTAAAAGAGCTTTTTTATATTGACTAGGAAAAAGTATCTCGTTCATATTAGTTAATACCTATCGTAGATATATAAAATTTTTTTGTAATTTTATATGACATTAGGGTTATATGCCCCGACGACAAGAGGGGGTGTTGCGTGATTGGAGTTCAGGATTCCATCGGATATTTATTGAATTTCTTTTTTAATTGCCTGCTCCAATTTTTTAGGCTCATCTGTTCCTATTCTATATATCCTGCCGTTTTTCATTTTTATTTCAACCGCATCAAATCCAGAAACATTAAAAATCCACATGTGAGGCCATGCCCATAGCCTTATTCCCCAGCCATAATACCAGTGGTTCCTCACTATTTTTGCTGAGGTTATCTCTTTAAGAGAAAAATATTTTTTATATAGTCCATAACCAAATTTAATCTGCAGATAATTTTTATCAATTACTATCTTTAATGATAAAAAAGAAACGATAATAAGCAGAACAAAAATTAAGAGGATGATAAAGATTAATTCAAGATGTACTTGTGTTAAAATAATTCCAAAAAATAAAACAGAAGCAAATAAAATAAATAACATTAAATATCCAATTTGGGTGTGTTTATATGCCATATTATTAATTTAGTTATGTAAGTTTGAAAAAAAGTTTATCATTTTAAAAGGTGGAGTTCTGTATTGCGTCTAATGTGCGCTTATACAAAGTTTATCAAAAAAACGAAGCTTCTGCAGGGATATGTCGCATAAGCGCTGTTATGCGAAATTTATGGAGCGTAATAGTGCTGTAAGCGCGTACATCGTGTCGAAATTACGCAGCGTAGCGGAGTAAGATCCCAACCAATGTTATGGGCATGCACGAAGTTTTTTATAGCGGAGCTGGAAGAAAAGAATGGGTGGAGCTCAAGCCGAGAACTGGATCGTATATTTTTGTTAGGCACCTTGATAGCTAGAATGGGAGAAAACGCAGCGTGGCATAAAGCATAATTGAGTAAGTTTAAAAAAATATTTTTTTCGTTCGTATCCATTAAATAGGCTTCCGTTTATTTCTTATAATTTTGATTTTTTATTTTTTAAAAATGAAAGAGAGATTAGTGGATGAATTTTTTGTATAAAATCCGTAACCAGACATACACTGTCATCTAATGTATGCTTTTACTTTTATTTTTTCGCAATTAATTATTCCTTTGGCTCCTCTAGAACGGCTAGTTGTGCCATCC
>QIKL01000029.1 GCA_003231955.1 Candidatus Uhrbacteria bacterium
GTAAAATAACACCCGTAGATTAAGATTCTGCAGATAGTTTACCTTTATATTTACACTATTACTCTATTCATAGTATTAAATCATCCACACCACCACAAAGCGCTTTTGCAATTTTTGGCAAGGTTCTGATCGTCTGATTCTGATTTCCTCCAAATTCAATTTTAATAATAGTATTTATTATAGGTAACATCAGCCATTTTTGAGAGGCAATCCTGAGAAATACCGAGTTTTTTCGATATTTCTTAAAATTACTCGCTATTATTGATTTTTTACCTGCAAACATTGTAATACAATACTATAATTAGAGTAATAGAGCTTAAAAACTGTTTACTCTATTATTTAGAATAACAAAATACCCATACATCGTAAATGCAAAACATAAGAAGCAAAGAAACTAAAAGTTTCCCTCCCCTTTCAAACCCCTTCCATTTTTTGTCTGCTCGTAAAAAATGCGGCGGCTCTTAAAAATCTAGTAATAATTTACTATACTATAGACATAGTAAAATTTATGAAATTAGAAATAATAAAAAATAATGGCAAGATAATTGCTTATATCCATTTACCTTGCATAGACTATGATTCAGGCAGTAGTAATAAAGCTGGGTTAATATCTTGTTTATCGGGGGGAATTAAAGATTCGGATAGCGGTTATGCCGGTTTTAGCACTAAAGAAAATTTGAATAATTATCTGCGAGAGGCCATTTTTGATAAGACCGATGATAATAATCGTCAATATACTTTTACTTTAGATGAAGTAAAGATAATTGAAACTGTAACGAAAGCTATTAAAAAATGTTCTGATATTTTACCTGGAGGAATTACTAGCATTTTTGTCTTTCCAACGTTTAGCCAATTTGTTAAAAAGGAAATGTCGGGCACAACTGGCTATACCCCATGGCCGGATATTATTTTAATTTTTATCAATCCCACTAATCTGCAATACGATAAAGCTTTAAGCGAAACTGTCGGGCACGAATTTAATCACACTGTCTTTTTGAGAGATAAAAAATGCGCGTCCCTTTCAGACTCAATGATTTTTGAAGGTCTAGCCGAACATTTTCGTGAACAGGTTATCGGTGGCGATCAAGCTCCTTGGACCAAAATATTAGAAGTAAATCAGGCGACGGCTATCTTTTCAGAAATAAAATTGGCAAATTTATTACAGTCAACCAATCATGAAACTTACCGAGGAATATTCTTTGGTAATGAAAAATATATTCGCTGGACTGGATATGCTATTGGTTACTATGTCGTTAAATCCTTTTTGGAAAACAACCCAAGTTTAAATTGGAAAGAAATTATGGATAGACAGCCGAAAGATATTCTTAGCGAGTTTAGTTTTAGTAATAAATAAGCCCTGATTGTCTTGGAAGACAACCAGGGCTGTTTTAGTCAAAGCACTCTCAGTCCTTGCTGTTCGAGCTCTTACCCGAAGAGTCACTGCTCTTCATCGATGCCATTTGGCTGATGCGCGGCTTGATCTTCACTGACCAGATGAACCGCTTCGGCTGCTTGCTTGCAGAGGCCTTTTTCATTGCTCATCACCTCCTTTCTACGTGTAAGGATGTGGAAACTTTGTCAGTTCCCGGTATCCCAATGGAGTAGTTCGATAACCAAGCTGGACTGGCAAAGTGTAGATTCTATCCATCCCGCAAGGTTCTAGACCATAACCAAAGCTCATAGGAATTATACCAGGAATGAATACTTTTTCAACCTTCGGAATCTGGAAGTCCAAAAATTGATTACCTAGTTGCAGACTGACGGCCAAGAGCGGGAAACCAGCGGTTTTGAGACGTTCCAGAAATTCGTCCCACGTTCTCGGTACCTTATTGGTATTAACAACATCGGCAAACTTCATCATCATGCCGTCCTCGACTAGGAAGTTCGCCCGCTGGAAGTAATGCCGTTGTTCGTACAGATCGCCGTGATGGTAGGTTCGATGTACCTCTCGAGGCTGTATCGCTTCCACCTTTTGATCTCTCAATCGGCAATAGGCAGCTGCTTCAGCTTCCTCCATCGCATGGTCAATCGCCAAAAGTGTGTCAAAGGACGAGCAGGCGGCGCAGATTGTCGTTGTTAGCTTTTCGCTTTGGATAAAGATGAAGATGACCGGTGTCATGTCCAGAGTGAAATTCTTAATGATTACCCTGAACCCGGCTCGTTCCAGTGCCTTAATCCTTTTTTGGACAAATCCTGGCAAACTCTTAACGAGTATGCTGGGCATTTGCAACCGGTTGAGCCAGACGATCATAAAAGCATCGCGCTCAACTAGTTCAAATGTGGCATGCTGAATCGCCTCGTCTCTATCAAGTCGAGCGGCCGTACCTGACGAATTGGCCATGGTGTACCGTGGGGTTCTCGGGGTATAGGGGAAGTAAACACAATCGGCCAAAACATAAACCGTCTCGCTCGATAAAATATTTCTCCCTCTTACCCAAAAGTGCCGGCGCCTCCCATCAAAAGGTTTCAATTGGAAGTACTTATTTTGATACTGTTGTTTATGGTAGTTCACGATTGATCGTGGATCAATTGCCCCATCAAGTTCTTCAAGTGAAGCCCTGATGAGGTCTTCGGACAATCGCCCGCAAGCTTGCCATTCATACGCTTCGGACACCGCCTTTTTGAGAGCAAGCCATGGATCTTTGGCTCGGCCGCAGGACCAGTCTTGAGAGACCTTACCCTTAGGTCGAGCAAAAGCCATCGAAAAAGGCAATTCATACTGGTCGGCAGTTGGCGGAGCCCATCGCAAATCAAGGGTATCTTCTTTTGTCGATTTGGCAATTGTTGACGCCTTTGGCTGTCCAAAGAGAATCGTTGTTAAAGGCCAAAAACCTTTGGGCAATCGGAGGGCTTTTTTCATTGGCTCCTCCAAAAAACCGCCGACTTCTACTGTCCCGACTTTGTTTTCTGCTGCCGACAAGTGGATGTTTTGGGCGACATGCCCAGCCTCTAAAGGTACATACAACATGGATCTGTTGCCATACTTTTCACCAGACAGCTCGAATGAGCCACTGACAACAATAATTCCTTGGGCATTATTGCAGATAGTCTGGTCAGCAAAAGAACGAAGAACTTGAACAATCTCGACTTTTATCGGTGCGAGTTCAACTACTCCAGGCTTTCTGAAATACACATCATAGACGCCTGCTTTGTACTCTTCGGTCGGGCGCAGTAGGACCATGACAGCCGGATGGGTAAAGAACCCCAGCAGACGGCACCGCGTGTCTAGAGACACCTTTGACCTTGCCAGACCTTCTTTCTCTGTGGGTCGCTTTCGTCAAGCAGATGGGGACTTTCGACGATACCATATCCAGCCCACAACATGAGCGCGATTGTTTCCATACTTATCACTTCGGACGTGAAAGTACGGATCGAAATACGTTGCTCAATGATGCGAGATAGATTTGTTAGCCCGACAGGAATTTCTATCCCCGCCGGACCGGACAAATTCCTCCGGTTGGCCTTATCGACCAGTCGAAAAATCGCTTGATCGCTTAGCTCACGACCGAACATTGTCGGATTTCCTACAAACGGCCAAAAGTGTTTACCAATTGAGGCCACTTCGCAGATAACTCCATTCAACCTTATGGATTCGAGCATTTCCATCACTGACGTTTTGTTCCAGTTTGCACTGAGTTCGTCGATGACTTCTCTCATCGTCTTTTGGCTATCACAGAGCTTCACCAGTTGGTTGATCAACGCTCTTGGCGCTTTTACCTCCACGACCTTGTCATGGTGGTAAAAAACGCTTAGCCCCCCCCTTGCTGCCAATGAGGACCAGTTATGATGGGCCTCATTTTATTTGTTCCCATTTCCTATACCCTCCTTTCTGGTTGTCAAAGAACCTTTTTTTACCACTCATTGAAACAATCCCAAAGATATAGAATATCTTAGCATTTGCGGGGGATTTTGTATGTTAGCTTATGCAGAGCCGCCGCATTTTTTACGAGCAGACAAAAAATGGAAGGGGTTTGAAAGGGGAGGGAAACTTTTTGTCCGCGAGCGTCAGACCGCCTCCGCCTGCCCGATAGGACAGAACGCCGAAACAAAATTCTCTTCTTCCTTAATGGAAAAAAATCATCGCGCGCGAAATTAGAAAATTGGAGAAGAAAATTTTGTTGAGGCGTAGCCCCGCCTTCGGCGAGGCACGGAGGCAATGCATAATTGGCGTTTTTCAGAAATTTTAGATACAGCGAATTTAGGAAATGTCGTTGATTTTTTGCCCAAAAAAAGGTTCGCGCATTTTCAAACAAAGGGCAGCACAAAAAAAGTGACCATGAAGGTCGCTTTTTTTGTGGTGCTCAGGAGAGGACTCGAACCTCCACGGGATTACTCCCGCCAGCACCTCAAGCTGGTGCGTATACCAATTCCGCCACCTGAGCTCGCTCAATCACGCAGACCCGTTGACTCTCGTACGCTTTGGCGTACTCCGTCATTCTGCTTGCATCTATAAACCTTACTCCACAATCAGACCGACGATCAAATCGACAAAATTCATGATTTATGATCTGTTGCGGTCGGAAATGTAACAGTCATCCGTGATTTTGGCAACTGCTTAGAGGCCAATACCGTCCGACGACGACGCCCAGTAATCACACGAAGTTTTTGCGGTAAAATACGGAGATCAAAATGCATACCGTTTACCATATGATTATCCGCATACGCATCAACGGGATCTGGAGAGATAATTTCTCCATGTCGGATAAGAATACGCGTTTCCGAAACAACTTTCGGATTACGCCAACGACGATGCGTCTCTTCTTGCGGAGAAATTACAACCTCAAGTAAGCCGTCCATTGCATCTGCCTGCGGAGCATCTTGGACCAACAATCCCCCAAGATTACGAACCGAGATACTGCCGCCATTAATTGATGATACACGATACTGACCTTCAACGTTAATCGATGCGATCGTCTGCGGTAACCGAACTTCTGTCAAGAAATATCGATCATCCAGCCTTCCAACATCTAAAACTTCAATAAGACGCGCGGCAAGCACATCACATGCTTCAATACCGTGCGGGATTCCGAGAATCTCAGCAATATCCGTCGGCTCAGCGACTGGGAGGTACCCAAGCGTAACGTCAAGATCTGGAAGAAACCACATAACCTTATCAAGCGTCCGATCATTGCCGATAACAACGATCGTCGTGACGCCTTGATGAACCATACTTTCGACGAGATCTTTCGCGCTACGAAAGAGTGCCAGACGCGCCACATGTCCGACTAAATCAAGCAAAACTAACCGTGACTCAATATCTGCGATACGACGTTCATACTGACGATCACTCAAAAAATCGTCATAGATGAATCCGTACGAATCCTGACGCATATCGATGGAACCCGTATCCGTCGCAAAAAACGAGGATTAAGACCTCTCTTCGGAGGATGTAATCTTAGTCGGAACTGGATTAGATTCTGATTTTGGCTCTGATTCTAACTTCTTGCTGTCGCCAACGGAGACTTTTCCATTCAAGGCTGCACCAGCCTCGACAATAATAGTCTCACACGTGACATCTCCCGTGATTTTCGCCGTCATTTTTAATTCAAGGCGTTTTTTAACCGTGATTGAACCCTCAACCTGACCCGCAATCGTTGCTTCTTCGGCAACGACCTGGGCCTTTAATTTTGCATCAGATCCGACAGTGAGGACCGCGGAAGTCGTGATTTGTCCATCGACCTCACCTTCAATCACCACGTCGCCCTGACTCTTAAAATCACCTTCGACACGCACGCCACGTGCAATAACCGTCGATCCAGCGCCGCCTGATGCAACGGGCGTCGGATATTCTCCACTTTCCGAACGTTTTGAGGATGTAAACATAGCGCCAGTACCGTACCCGTGTCGACTGCCACACGTCAAACGCTCCCGATCGGCAACACAACGGCAAACGAAGCGCCCGTTCCTGGGCCGTTACTTGAAGCACTGATATGCCCACCCGCGGCTTCAACCAATTTCCGTACGATATACAAACCTAAACCCGTTCCGTCCATTGCATGTGACCGACCCACGCTTCCCCGATGGAACTTTTTAAAGAGATCATGTAGCTCCTCAGTATCCATCCCAAAGCCAGTATCAGAAACTTCAAACTCAACTGTATGTTTCGTAGAACGAATGTGCACATGCACTGATCCAGCGTCCGTATATTTAATCGCATTGTCAATAAGATTAAAGAGTGCATTCCGTAGAGCCTCCTTATCAATCAAAATATTTTGTGGGATGCCTGGTTCTATATTCGCTTCAAGAGTAATGCGTTTCGCCGTCGCGGATGAACGCATTTCATCAATCGCTTGAGAGATCTCCGCACGTACGTCGGTGGAAACACGCTTACCGCGATAGATTCCAACATCTAGACGCGACATACTAAGAAAACTCTCTGCACGCGACAACAATTGATTTGCTGTATCTTCGATAAGTGTAACCGCCGCGCGAGCTTTATCTGGAAGAGTGCCATAATCACCATCGACCAACATAGAAGACGCCGCGCGAATACCACCAAGCGGCGTCCGAAGTTGATGCGCTACCATATCGACAAAATCGCTCTTAGCCGCTTCAAGGACCGTAAGCTTGCGATTTGTTTGCTCCACTAAGAGTCGACGGCGATGTTCGCTGTCTACAGTCATTACCGCCATGAACCCAAAAGCTCCAACGATAATAATCCCGACGAGAATTACTGTTGCCTCGACCCATCCTTGTGAACGAAGAAGAAGAATAATACCAAATACAACGAGAAGGAAAAGAAATGATTCTAATGAACTAAAGGTCACACCGAGAAACGACACACGAACAAATGCTGCAAGCGACAAAATAAGAAATAATGATGTGATTGCCGAAACAACCAAACCCGTTGGGATCGGTCCAATAACAAGTTGAAATGCCCCCGCCGTAAGGAAGAGAACAAGAATAAGCGTTCCGTAAACGGCGCGACGGCGATCAATCACACTTACAACCGTTGAAAAAATAATGGGATAGAGTTGGATTGCCACAAAAAAAAGCGCTCCAATGTATACAAAAAGTGCCATCGCCGCTCCAGCGGACAAAAGCGGCTGAAATGGCGCATTCGTAATTCCAAAAACTGGAGCAACAATCCCAGAGATCAATATGCTAAAGGATATGATGCTCAAAAGATACACGAGACGGATATCGCGCCAAACTCGACGGCGCGCGATGATTGAGGCGAGATGGACAGCGAGCGCGGGACCAAAGCATACGGATGCATTAAAAAGCAATTTCCAAAGTAGGACCTGAAACGGAAGTGCTGTACTCTCGAGGATCACAAACCAATCAGAGGATGTCCAAAGTGAAAGTGAAAATGCAATAAAAACAAATAAGATACTCCCCGCCGCCCATCGATTGCGGGACCATACAACGATCCCGAGTACAAAAGCCGCCGTAGCCGATCCAACGGTCAAAATCAGATCAAGGGGAAGAAGTGGCATACTTACATTTCATCTGGGACTGGGATCCCGAGGAGATCAAGACCATGCAGAAGTGCAAGTCGTGCGAGAAGGACAAGCTGAAGCCGCGCTTTCTTTGTCTCCGGCTCCGCGTCAATGACGGGCACATCACGATAAAACGCATGTATATCCTGCGCCATACAAAAACACCACTGTGCAACAATACTGGGTTTATTCTCCTCTGCCGCACGCCGTACCGCATCAACAAGTTGCGCGGCTAAAAGTACGAGCCGACGTTCTTGTTGTGTCGTCAGCGTGTCGAAATCCGTATCGTTCACAAAACCAACTGTCCATCCCGCTTTTTTAAGGATGCTCGCCAAGCGTGTCGCAGCATATTGAATATACGGACCCGTGTCACCATCAAATGCAAGAGATCTCTTGATGTCAAAGACGATTGCCTTCCCAGGATCCTGCTTAAGCGTTGCATATTTCATCCCGGCTATTGCGATGCACCAAGCCGTATATGCCACTTTTCCTTCACTCCAATCTTCATGTCGTTCAAGCGTCGATGCCCGCGATGCATGAAGTATCGTATCGCGAAACGATTGAAATGTGATAATCGTCCCTTTTCGGCTCGACATCACACCCTCTGGGAGCGTCACGATCTCATATCCGAGATACTCAAACGGCCGCGTATATCCCATCCGTCGAAGTGCCTCAGCAAGCTGGCGAAAATTAAGCGACTGCCGCTCATCAACAAGAATAACGCTCTGCGTATACGTTGGATATTCATAGGCTTTGAGCTCGGCGAGTGCGAGATCCTTTGCAGCATACAAAAGAGAGCCATCAGACTTTCGTAAAAGCATCACCCCAAGTTTCACATCCTCCATATCAATCACGAGCGCATCCTGGCTTATCTTTGCGATCCCACTTGCCTCCAAGTCGCGAACAATTTCTTGTGCTCGATCAAGACACTCGGACTCAAAATATTGACGCTCGATTTGTACACCAAAATTACCAAATATCTCCGTCAGTTCTTCCATGCTCCATCGTTTTGTCTTCCGCCACAGATCCTCCCAGACTGGTTCATGCGTTTCGAGCGCATGATGGACGAACGAAACAGATTCTTTCAGTGTGGGATCTTTTTCTAGTGCTTGAGTCGCCTCGATATAGACTCGTCCCAAGTACCCGGCCGTATGCTGCTCATGAGGAATACTGCTAATCAGCGTATTGAGATCTTTTGTACTAAATGATTGAATATTAAATCCATGATTTTTAACGAGATACCACAAACATTTAGCGACGTGCGTACCAATATCATTAATATAGCTAACCGGAATAACTGTTGCCCCCATACGACGCAGAATACGAACGAGCGAAGCACCTAAAATTAAATTACGCAGATGACCGACATGGACTTCTTTATGCGTATTAAGATTTGCGTATTCAAAAAGAATCGTCTCACTGATGAATGCTTCACTTTGTCCGAAAGCGTCGGCATGCTCTTTGAGATCGACAATAATCCGCGGGACAAGAGTGGATATCTTTAGCCAAATATTTAGATACGGCCCGACTGCAGAAACCGACGCAATCGTAACATCCGTTTCCTTCAACTTTTCAACAAGCCAAATTGCCGCATCTGCTGGTGAAATCTTTCGATCCTTGGCGAGTTTGAAACATCCGTAGGAAACATCTCCGAGATCCGGCTTGGGCGGTACAACAATCTCCGACGAAGCTACATCCATGCCCGAAGCTTTCCCGATACGCTGCGCAATGTGGGCCAAGATGACATCCCAAACTGATTTCGTCATACGAGCTTCACGAAATGCCGCTTCCCTTTTTGGATAATACTTCCCTTTGTCACGACGATGTCGACATCCTTTATACGTTTCCCATCGACTTTTACTCCGCCCTGCACGATTTGCCGCCGAGCTTCGGTCTTAGATGCCACAAACCCACAGCTAACTAAAATATCTATAAGTTTTAAGCTTTGACCTTTAGATTTCCATATTGAAAGATCCTCTGGCACCTCATGCTTTTGATGTATGGCTGTAAAATGTGCTTCTGCCAAATTCGCTTCTTTTTTGGATGTAAAAACCGTCACAATCTCGCGTGCAAGACGACGTTTAAAGGTCATTGGATTCTCTCCATCCGCCATCTGTGCGGCAATATCAATGATTTTATCATCCGAAATGTCGGTCAAAAGCTCAAAACCCGGAACAATCATTCCGTCAGTCCAGCTCATAATCTTGCCGAATACATCTTCAGACGTATCTGAAAACGCTATAGCATTCCCTTCACTCTTCCCCATTTTTTTACCTGTCGCATCCTCAAGAAGTTTTAGTGTCATGACAAACTTTTCTTTGTGCAGAATTTCGCGCGCAAGCGTCCGTCCGACGAGCATATTAAACATTTGGTCATTCCCGCCGACCTCTAGATCCACATTCATTTCTACTGAATCATATCCTTGCATGAGCGGATATAAAAATTCATGGAGATAAACCGGCTTTCCATCTTTCATACGCGTCTCAAACATATCACGCTCAGACATCTGCTGAACCGTAAAATGCGCGGCAAGTTCGATAACATCTACAAACGTCATCTTTGCGAGCCATGTACTATTGTATCTAAGTTCCGCGGCGTTCGGACCGTCGAATGCGAGAAAACGCGAAGCTTGTTTTTTGTAGAGTTTACAGTTGGCGAGGACTTCATCGTGTGTGAGTTGTTTACGTACGGCGGCCTTATCAGAGGGATCACCAATCATTGCGGTAAAATCGCCAATAAGCATAACAACACGGTGCCCAAGTTTCTGGATTTCTGCGAGCTTCTTTAACCAAATTAGATGCCCCATCTGAAGACTCGGACCCGTCGGATCGACACCCGCATAGACCGTAATCCGCTTTCCGCTCGCCATGAGTTCTGCTAATTTCTCACGCGTCGGATAGACGTTCTCGACCGAGCGCACGAGAAAATGCTGGATCGCTTTCGGATCCGTTGAGACCTTGAATTTTGTGGCCATATTCTGCATATATCGTAGCGAGAATGAAGCATTCAAGCAACTCATGCCTGTACCCCATGATCTTTATTCAAAGAGCTATTCCAGTTTAGTGAGCCGCTCTTTCAACGCTTGTAATTTCATATTCGCCTCACCATATTTCTTTTCCATTGTTTCTTTAACCCTTGTTGGAGCCTTTGTCATAAACTCCACATTCTTCATCTTTAAGCCAGTTGTAACGATATATTCCTCCGTCTCTGCGATCTCTTTCGAAAGCTTTGCTTTTTCCTTTTTTATATCGATCGCGCCAGAAAGATCAAGCCCGACCGTCGTAGCGCCAGATACGGTGGTAGCCCAATCGTCGACGATACTTCCAACAAACTTGACAGATGAAGCGCGCGCAAGTGTTTTGACAATCTCCATATTCTCCTCAAGGAGTTTCTGAATATCATCTGGTGCGACAATCGCAAACAAGATCTGCTTTGTGGATTCAACGCCATTCTCCGCACGCAACCGACGTAAATCAGTAATCAACAACCGAAGGATATCGAATGATCGTAAGGTCATATCCTCTGTATCCTCCGGCATACCGAATGCCACAGAGTAGGACGACTTTGCTACGACATTCGGCCACTCCGCAATGATTAATTGCCCATCAAATCCCGCGATCTTCCAAATATGCTCAGTTACAAATGGCATAAACGGATGCCAAAGCTTTAAAATAGTTTGCAAAATTGATCGTAAAATTACCTCTTTCCCCTGTTCAATCTTCGCGATTTCGAGATACCAATCTGCCAAATCTCCCCATGTAAAGTCACGCAACTCTTCGCTGGCAGACGAAAACTCATATCCCTCAAGCTTCTTTGTGACACTCGCGATAACAACATCAATCCGTACCATGATCCACTGATCCGCAAGCGATTTTGTTTCAATACCACTCCGAACATCGGCTAAGAGGTCACCTTGAGAAGATCCCGCACCCTCAGTTGGGATGATAGAAAGAATAAACCGTGAAATATTCCAGAGCTTATTCACGAAATTACGACCGCTCTCAGTTTTCTCGGTATAATATCGCGAATCATTCCCCGGAGACACACCAAGAAGCAGACTCACACGCAATGCATCACAACCATACTGATCAATGACTTTAATCGGATCAATGCCATTGCCTGAAGATTTAGAAAACTTCTTCCCTTCTTTATCACGAAGAATTCCATGGATGTATGCGTCTCCAAATGGAATATCATCCAGTGCATACGTACTCATAAGGATCATGCGCATGAGCCAGAGATACAAGATCTCGTACCCCATTTGCATCCAAGTCGTTGGAAAGAATGTTTGCAAATCCGTGTTCACGCGGCCATCGTTCCCATACGTGCGTAAAAGATATCCGCCATTCTTAGGATAAGATGCAAGCCATGATTCGTCAGTTCCATATGCGCCCATTGTACTAATGACATCACCATGCGAAACCACAATAATTGTCTTCCCCGCATACCGTTTCAAAAGATCATCCATAAACCCGTCTGCCCGCGTCTTGAGGTTTTTATAAGACTCAATTGTATCCACGGTCTTTCCACTAATCCATTCCTTGGTCGAACCGCGCGCAACGCCAAATACTTCTTCGCTTCCACCATCGTATTTTCCGAGACCAATCTCACGGAGACGATCATCGAACAACAACGGGATCTTGAGTTTCTCCGCAAGAATCTCCGCAGTTTGTTTGGTCCGCAGGACAGGTGACGCGATAATCCGCACCGCGCCCTCTTTTACAAGGTGCTCCGCAACCTCGACGATTTGATCACGTCCTGTGTCCGTCAACGGATTCTTTGGATTATCGATCCGATCGTCGATAAATCCTTCAAGGTTTGAATGCGCTTGCCCATGCCGAACAAAAAGTACGCGTGTAAGCGGCCAGCCGAGTGTCGAGAACGGCCATGAACCAGAACTAAACCATGTATCAAGTGTATCCGGATCCTGTATATATTCAGCGCCGCAATGTTTACATATCGGCTTCTCAATAGAGATAATAATCGCCTGACACAATACCTTTTCACCCTCATGATCATCTTTAAAAACATTTTTTGTTTCGTGATACCACGCCGGAATACGATGTCCCCACAAAATCTGACGCGATAAACACCAATCATGTAGATGCTCTACGCGATCAAGGTAGAGTTTCGTAAACCGATCCGGTGTAATCGTCACTTTTTTTACTGAATCACCATCAAGTCCCGTGGTCACTGCCTCACGCATAAAGTCACGAAGATTCTTCCCGCGGCCGGGGATCTCTTTGTTCACATCAAGCCACCACTGCGTAAGTGGAATTGCCTCAATCACATCACCATACCGGTCTGACGTACCTACATTTTGCATGATATCTTCTTCCTTCTCGAGCAACCCTTGCGAACGAAGCCATCCAACAAACTTTTCCCGCGCTTCTTCGACAGACAACCCTACGTAGGCTATCCCAGCTTCTTCAGTCATACGCCCATCTGTTCCAATGACTGGAATGATGTCAATGGGATCGCCAACAGCCTTTTGCCTTTCATACATCGCAAAATCTACGGCGCTATGCGCAGGTGTCACACCGAGTGCACCCGTACCAAATGATGGATCCACCTCCTCATCCGCAATAATCTTGATCTCAAGCGGCTTCCTCGCACCAATATCAATTGTGAATGTCTTCCCAATGAATGCAGAAAACCTTTTATCCGCAGGATGCACAGCCACAGCCGTATCCCCCAGCTTTGTTTCGGGTCGCGTCGTTGCAATTGTGATCGGAAAATCTTTAGAATATTTGAACGTATAAAGCTTGGATTGGCGTTCAACATACACAATTTCATCGTCCGAACATGTGGATTGACCCTTAACCGACCAATTCACAACACGATAGCCGCGGTAGATAAGCCCATCCGCATGCATGCGTATAAAAAGTTCATTCACGGTCCGACTTCGCGCGTCGTCGAACGTATAAGCCAAACGTGTCCAATCACAACTCGTTCCGACCTTCCGAATCTGCGAGAGAATTGTAGATTTGCTTGTTTCGGCGAATATACGAATCTTTTCATGAAGCTGCTCACGACTGAGCTCCTTTCGTGGATTCTGCATTCCTTCGGCCATAAGTATCTTTTCGACTTTGGCTTGCGTCGCGATCGCTGCATGATCCGTACCTGGAACAAGAAGCGTTTTACGCCCACGCAGACGCTGAAAACGAACGATCGTATCCATAATCGCATCCTCAAATGCATGACCTAAATGCAACACGCCCGTTACATTTGGCGGCGGCATCATGACACAGAACGGCTTTCCATCGCCTTGTGGCTGAAAAGCACCAGAGCGCTCCCACATCTCATAAATTGCATCCTCCACGGAGGAAGCGTCATAAGCTTTTGGCAAGTCGTCGTATGCGGACATAATCTCGTGCTGAATCTTACGCGTTCTTAGTAGCTGTGGCAATTCAAGGTCCATTTCATCCCAACAAATAAGATTCCCAGCGAGACAATGAGCACCCAACATATGGAATTAAATGAACGAAGATGCAATGTGACTAATACGAATTCCGACCACTCCAAGAACCCCAAAACTTCCAGAGCCCAATCTAGATAGAGATTGAAGCTATCTTCAGATCCCGTCTACTGCATCGTGATAGTAGAAAACTACATATTAAAATAAGATATGTACGGACAAAATTTTAGCTCAATCTACACATAAAAACGATATAATGAAAAAAAAATGTAAAGTGTCTTCTATACAAAAAAGAAGTTTTTTTCCCAAAAAACCCTTGACCTTAGCGAAAAATAGACCTATGATAACTCCTCCGCTTTTTGTAAAAAACAAGCGGGAAGCTATCTACACGATACCAAAAAAAGAAGAAAGAAACTCGTTGCAATACGAGTTCCAAACGCCGAATCTATGGCATTTAATCAAGAACAACAATTTATCGACCTCATCACTCGTGCCAAACGGATTCTTATTATTGCAAAAGAAAATGCTCCCGTTGATGCTATCGCGTCTGTCGTAGCACTTACAGAATTCCTAAAAAAACTACATAAAGAAATCGATAGCGTGATCCCAGGATTCAAACCATCATGCGCGCCAAAATTTCTTAAAAATGCATCTTCCATCCGTCCAGAACTCGGCGCCGTCCGATCATTTGAAATTACACTCAACATCTCCAAGACACCGATGAGCGAAATTACCTACGATGTTCGCGATAACAAACTCATTGTGAGCGTCGTTCCGCAACATGGCGAATGGACACCAGCAGATGTTGCATTCACGCACGGTGCAGACCGATATGATCTCATCATTGCAATAGATACACCCGATCTTGCATCGCTCGGTAAACTCTTTCAAGAACATGCCGACTTTTTATATCGTACGCCAGTCGTAAACATTGATCGTGATCCGGGAAACGAACATTGGGGCCAGCTGAACATTGTGGACTTAACTGCCGTCGCAAGCTCAGAGATCATCTTCGGCCTGTGCGGACACTGGAACCGCAACCTCATCGACGAAGATATCGCCACGGCCTTACTCGCCGGCATGATCGCCACGACACAAAGCTTCCGCACGCAGAATGTAACTCCTAAAACACTGGCCACCGCATCGGAACTTGTCGCCATGGGTGCGCGCCGCGAAGAAATCGTCCATGGAATATGGCGGACGCGGACTATTCCGACGCTTAAACTATGGGGAAAAACCCTCTCGCGTCTTGAACAGGACCGTGAACTCGGAATCGTATGGTCGACTTTGGTCCGTCAAGATTTTATTGAAGCAGGTGCTGGCGATACAGCACTGGATGGAATAGTGAGTGAGCTTATGTCCTATGCCCCAGAAGCCAAAATTGTTGTACTTGTATATGAAACTGGGACAGCACACGAGACAGGTGCCTGCGTCACCATTCACACCTCGCCGCCATATTCTGCACAAGAATTGGGACGTGCATTTGGCGCACAAGGTTCGCACAACAAAATTTCATTTTGTCTCACGCCCAACCAATCGATTGTCGAAGGCACTCAAATGGTTATTGACCGCATACGCCAGACAATTAAAGCGACAAAATAATTTAAAACCTCATCCTTTTAAAGGATTCTAATGGAGAAAAGTTTATCTCCTTTAATATTTACTTATCGCGTCGAAGATGGAACCTCCCGATGTATCGTACGATTTGGAACAAATACAGGTGCCTTTTGAGATCCATCAATTTGAGATCCATCAGTTGAAGTTGAGACCTTTTGCTTCGCTGTCGATTGTACCGTTCCAGGCAAACCGTTTGTCACAGATGAAATCCTGGCTTGATTATAAAGATAATTCAATTTTGGCTCCATACGATCAAGTCGCATTTCGATGCGCCGAAGGGAAAGAAGTGTAAGTATCGTCGGATCATTCTGTACCTCCTGCGCATGTACAGCTGTATACGCGATAGCTCCAGTGATAACCACAGCAAGGCCAGCGACAATCGCCGCCGTCCAGATATGAGTAACGCCACGCGCAGTATGCACGAGGAAATGATTATGCATCGGCGATGTCGGACCGCAATATCGAACATTGCATGAAGTCCCGCATCCTGAATGGCCGCATGCTGGGCCGGAAGGCTTCGGCGACCCAGCGGATTTAACGCGGCGAGTACGCTTAATTTTTGTTGTTGCCATACAAAAGAATATTCTTTTGATTTTTGATGAATAATTGTTGAAACGAGTATAACACACTTTTATAAAACTTGTCCGCAAGTACTAACTTAATAAACTATACAACACATACACTCATTTATCATGGTCGAAAAAAAATTTTATCTTAAATGCAGGAATCACTAAGTAAAAAAACTCCGCACATACGGAGTTTTTTCGGATGGTGGACGGCAGAGGAGTCGAACCTCTGACCTTCACAATGTCAATGTGACGCTCTAACCAACTGAGCTAGCCGTCCAAATTTTAGTGCGCAGAATGTACCTTCCTGCACTTGTCCTGTCAATGTCGCGCGGCATTCATCTGACCGATATTCGGACATAAAAATAAAAATTTTCTTGCACTTTAAGAAAATAAAAAATCCCGACATTACATCGGAATTTTTATCTTCAAAAACAGGAAAGTGACCATAAACAGACCGGGCTCTGATCCTTCGGCAATGCCGAAGGATAACGACCTTGGGAATTTAATCTCGACTTTCGTCGATATGTTTCTCCCTAGAAAGGAGGTGATCCATGCGCAGCTTCCGCTACACATGCCTTGTTACGACTTCGTCCCTATCGCTGATTCCACCTTCGTTCCCTCAACGGGACCTTCGGGCGTTTCCAACTCTCTTGACGTGACGGGCGGTGAGTACAAGACCCGAGAACGTATTCACGGCGGCGTAGCTGATCCGCCGTTACTAGCAAATCCGGCTTCATGAGGGCGAGTTTCAGCCCTCAATCCGAACTGGGGCGTTGTTTGGTGGGATTAGCTCCGCCTTACGACTTGGCAACCCATTGTCAACGCCATTGTAACACGTGTGTGGCCCCAGGCGTAAGAGCCATGCTGATTTGACGTCGTCCCCGCCTTCCTCCCCGTTATCCGAGGCAGTCTCCCGTGAACATTCAACACGGGACAGGGGTTGCGCTCGTTACCCGACTTAACGGTACATCTCACGACACGAGCTGACGGCAACCATGCAGCACCTGTGATGCACCCTCGAAGGCGGCCACTGTTTCCAGCGGCTTGCAGCATCATGTCAAGCCTGGGTGAGGTTCTTCGCTTACCGTCGAATTAAACCACATGTTCCTCTGCTTGTGCGGGTCCCCGTCTATTCCTTTGAGTTTTAGCCTTGCGGCCGTACTCCCCAGGCGGGATGCTTAACGCGTTAGCTTTTTTCACCGACACCGGGAGGGTCGATACTCCCGACATCTAGCATCCATCGTTTAGGGCGTGGACTACAGGGGTATCTAATCCCTTTCGCTCCCCACGCTTTCGTCCCTGAGTGTCAGGTGCGTTCCAGCGAGCTGCCTACGCATTTGGCGTTCTTACCGATATCAACGCATATTACTACTACACCGGTAATTCCGCTCGCCTCTTCCGACCTCTAGCCGTGCCGTATCGATAGCGGTTTTCGGGTTGAGCCCGAAAATTTAACCACCGACGCACACAGCCACCTACGGACCCTTTACGCCCAGTAAATCCGGATAATGCTTGAGGTCTCTGTATCACCGCTGCTGCTGGCACAGAGTTAGCAACCTCTTATTCCTCAGGTACCGTCAGTGTTCTTCCCTGAGAAAAGCAGTTTACGAGCCGAAGCCCTTCATCCTGCACGCGGCGTCGCTCCTTCAGGCTTTCGCCCATTGAGGAAAATTCTCGACTGCAGCCACCCATAGGTGTCTGGGCAGTGTCTCAGTCCCAGTGAGGGGGATCATGCTCTCACATCCCCTACCCGTCGTAGCCTTGGTGGGCTGTTACCCCGCCAACAAGCTGATAGGCCATAGGTTCCTCTCATAGCGTCTTGCGACTTTACATGCGAATGACATATGTCCCCGCATGACCATCGTGGAATTAGCCCCGCTTTCGCGGAGTTGTTCCCGACTATGAGGCAGATTACCAATGTGTTACGCACCCGTTTGCCGCTCTCCGATACCGATATTGCTAAAGGTATCGAATCGCTCGACTTGCATGCCTTAGACACGCCGCCAGCATTCATCCTGAGCCAGGATCAAACTCTCAATAAGAACCTCTGATGTTGACATCAGAGATCAATCCTAGATGATGAACCCGATCTTATATTATGGTCACTCTTCTGTTGTCGAAGTTCAGAGAAACGTTCGCAATCATTTCAGAGTTGATGAAACCACGCTTGCGGCGTGGGCATGACTCCTTATGTAAGTTCCCATTTACATGGGGCGAACGTGCGGGAAGAATACCGGAGGTACAAAACCCTGTCAAGAGGCTGCGGGACAAAAGAAAACCGGCAATTCTCATCAAAGAATCGCCGGTACCTGAGGAAGAAAAAAGAAACCTACGATCTTGACGTCGCTAGGGCGGCGCCGAGATGGTCTGCAGATTGCCGGTAACTACCGGCAAGTGGAGGGTCGCTGGATAATTTGGATCAAGATCAATCCGAACGTTCATTGCGCGGAAATGTTTTCCGTACAGTGACCCGGGCACGACCTCCGACAGCGCAACATCGACTCGAAAATCGATGAGCACCTTTTGATCCGGAGCGAAAGCAAAGGGCCCTTCAAAATCCGCCATGACCTTTCCAGGTGACGACACAGACACGGGGACAAATTCCGTCGGCCCATCAATTGTGACAGCATCTGCCATAAGGCGTGGCAGACTGAAATTCCAGTCCATTGGATTCAGGCTGCAGAAGTGCCCGCAGAAGATATCCGTATCCGGACTGTCCACGGATATCTTTACCGAACGGACGACAACACCTCCGCACCTCGTCGTCTCAAAAACGAGACGGAGCAAGTCTGCACCCCTCGTCCCAGCCGGAATCACTGACTTCGGCGGACCGAAAAGTGAAACCGTTAGTTCAGATTTGCACGCTGGAGTTGCATTAGCATCCGTATTTTTAATCGGCGTTTCACCGACACGGCACGGCGGCGGCGACACCCCACATCTCGGCATGTCCGACGGGCCTCCTGGATCCAAACCGTTGCTTGGTATTGATCCGCAGGCCGACGCGAGAAAAATGGAATATGCACATGCGACGAACCGAAACATCCGATTCATAAACAACTCCTTTCTTGTAACCTACGAAAAAAAAGGCCACTTATCCGATCGTTAAACCTAAACAGATAAGGATCCAACCTAACAAAAAATGGATGTTGTGTCAATCCATCTAG
>QIKL01000056.1 GCA_003231955.1 Candidatus Uhrbacteria bacterium
CGTGCGGATGTTCCTCGTGCGGATGTTCCTCGTGCGGATGTTCCTCGTGCGGATGTTCCTCGTGCGGATGTTCCTCGTGCGGATGTTCCTCTGACATATATAGCAGTTATTTAAAAGTAATTAGTCCTTTTAGGAGGATACGCCAATGGCTACAGTAGGTCGAGGAGCTTCGTCAAGACCACACGAGATTTATGAACCCAAAGCGTCTTGTATCGCCTTATCCCATTGATCATTGTTCATACTGCCTACATACTGTTTATTCCCAATAAAGAATGTCGGCGTCCCCCGAACATGATCTCTAATCCCCTCGGATTCATCATTCTGGACCTTCTTGGCATAGGTCTGATTGGCGATACACGACGAAAATTTCTTTATATTTAGCCCATAATCTTTTGCGTATTGCACGAAAGTTTCCGTGGGTGCTGAGAGTTCAGACCAACTACTCTGCTGAGAGTACAGCGTATTGTGATATTCCCAAAATTTCCCTTGTTCCTCCGCACATCGTGCCGCATTCGCGGCAGCGATCGTATTCTTGTGAATATTTGCCAACGGAAAGTCATCCCAAATAAACCGCACTCTGTTCCCATAAGTTTTCATCGCATATTCCACACCTGGTTCCGCAGCCTTGCACGCTGGACATTGCAGGTCCTCAAACATACGAATAATAACCTTTGCGTTTCTCGGACCGAGCGCCGGATCATTATTATCGTTAAAATAAAGATTCGTTTTGGCATTCCCACTCGTCGATGATTCCGAACTTGGTCCAGCAAAAACTGCCCAAACAAGACCGGCAACAATCAAAACACCAAGCACACCAATACCAACTAAAAATACTTGACCAGTACGCTCTTCTTTCATACAACCCGTGTTTGAAGATATTTAATAAGTTCTAACGCTGCTTTACTCCCCTCACCAACAGCGATAGAAATCTGCTTATCCGTAACATCTGTAACGTCACCCGCAGCATAAATTCCTGGTATATTTGTTTGATTGTGCTTGTCTATAATAATTTCCCCACGTTTATTTTTTGCCACGAGATCAATAAATTGTGAAACAGGCACCAAACCAATTTCAACAAAAGCGCCCTGTGTTGGTTCTTGGCGTTCCGTTCCATCCGGCCCAATGAGTCCGATTCCCGTCAAAAATTGCTCGCCAACAAATTTTGTCGTTTTTGTTCCGCCGAGGATTGTCATCTTTTTGCTCGAGAGACAGCGCTTTTTCATAACCTCATCGCCCTTGAGCTCCGGATTCACTGAAACAATCGTAATATGCGAAGCATATTTTTCTAAAAAAAGTGCGGCATCCATCGCACTATTTCCGCCGCCAATCACATGTACAATTTTGTCCTTAAAAAGCGGCGCATCACATGTCGCACAATATGTTATACCTTTCCCATAAAATTCTTTTTCACCCGGGACATTCAATTTCCGATTCTCCTCGCCTGTCGTGATAAGCAAGGCCGATGCATCATACGAGCCCTTTGATGAAGAGACTCGAAATCCACCATCAATCCGTTCAACACGCTGAATTTGTTCACCTTCGTTAATCTCAACGATATCTTTATAATCGTTAACATGCTCACGAAATTTTTGGATAAGCGAAGCGCCGTCTAGCATATGAAAACCTAGATAGTTTTCCACATCTGAGCTTAACAATGTCTTCCCACCGATATCGCCAGTCAGGATACGTATATCTAAACGTTGTCGTGCAAAATAAATGGCGGCGGCCAATCCGGCCGGACCCGCGCCGATAATAATAACGTCAATCATTTTAAAAGTATAACACAAATGAATAAAAATTCCCGCAACCCTCTTTTGTTCAGGAACGCATCTTTTGATGCTATATCAATCAGCGGAAGCTGGTGTTGAAGAGAGAGGTTTAGGAGGAATCACCGATGAATCGGGCGGCTGTTGGAATCTCGGCTGACTTGACCTCAATACTAGCCACACGCCCACGCCAAACAACGGAATAGTCAGCCATTGTGTCGGCGTGAGATAAAAATATGTTACATCTGTGACGCGATAAAAATCGAGCCAGAATCGCGTAAGACTATCGAGCGTGACAAACGCACCAAGCCAGAATCCAGGACCGCGCGGCTTCCGATTGAGAAATAGAAAAATAAAACCCATAACAAATCCCGCAATCGAGAGATATAATCCGAGATCATGACGCGTCTGTCCATTCGGATACCTCACCGCGAGAATAAAATTAGAAAGCATCCCTGGGTGATCATGGATGAGAAAACAACCGATACGGCCGATCCCGTATCCCCACGGAACCCCCCACACGATTGCATCTGCATACGCCATAAAATCGAGTTTCTTTTTTTTGATGTAATACCAAAAAACAAGACCAGACGCGAGAAACCCACCATAAATAGCGTATCCAGGCTTTCGCGGATCAAAGATCTCCAGCGGATGATGAAGATAATACAGGGGCTCGTATCCGAGAACATGAAAAAGCCGTGCGCCAATAAATGCCGCAATGAAAAGCCAGAATGCAAGATCCCAGACTACACTTGAATCAAGGCCTTTAGATTTTGCGCGCCGTGCGCCAATGTACGTCGCAACAACAAACCCGATCGCGACAAGCGTCCCCCATGTTCGAAACGGAATGGGGCCGATATGAAAAACTTCAGACTGAATCCATGGAATCATAGGTAAAATAGTATTCTGAGTAACATTGAGAGATCATTTTTTTAGCGTCTCTCCACGCTGCTCAATATAACACATAATTAATATTCCTCGACACGACGCCATTAAAGCACATTTAATATCTTTAGTGCACGCTCAAAATCGTTCAGCGCATGTGTGATCTCCCGCTGGCGAACGTTAAAGGTAGCATCATGCGCAAGCTGATTCCGAAGTTTATGCGCCCACCAAACCTCACGGAGCTTTGGATATTTATAACACGCGACTTTCAATCGCTCGCCAAGCGTTTCGCCTGGCATCATTATAGATTTCAGACCGAGGTCTAAAAGTGTGTCCGCTTCGAGAAGGGCGAGCTTTGCACCCATATTCCCTTGTGTTGCGGCGGTCTTCCGAATCTCCGCCCAACGCTTTACAATCTCTTCACGCGTCATGCCCATCATTTCTGGGCGAGTTAACACTCTTTTGAGCCAGATAATTGCGACGACTATTACAACCAACCCGACGAAAATCACCCCAAAAATGATGGCAATATTTGACCATGATATCGCTGATGTTTGAGAAATGCCGAACGACGGCTCACTCACATTCACGAGGTTATTACTACCGATGATACCAAGACCAATCATAGCGCCTTCTCTTCATATACCCTTGCAAATGCGAGGAGCTCCGCTTCGCCAAACGGACGTCCGATGAGATGCATGCCGACGGGTAAACCTTCAAAAAATCCACACGGAACTGATACTGCTGGAAGACCTGTCACGTTTGCACCGACCGTAAAAATATCTTCGAGATACATCGCCAATGGATCTACGGTCTTTTCGCCGATCTTAAATGCAGTCGTCGGCGTTGTCGGCATGAGTAAAACATCCACGTCGCGTAGTGCAGTTTCGTATGCGTGACGAATCAGCGTTTGTACCTTCTTTGCCTGCAAATAATACGCATCGTAATATCCTTGTGAGAGCGCATACGTCCCAAGCAGAATCCGCCGTTTTACCTCGGCGCCAAATCCTTCGGCGCGCGTCTGCGCGTACGTCTCGAAAAGTGGAAGATCCTCCAGACGCAGGCCATACCGCATACCATCAAAACGCGCCAAATTTGCCGAAACCTCACAAGACATAAGAATGTAATACGCCGCCAGTGCCTCGTCTGTGTAAGGAAGATTAATTTCCACAACTGTTGCCCCTGCACTCTCCATCACCTCCACCGCCGTACTCACAGTTTTGCGCACGCCGTTAGACATTCCTCCTTCCCACGCCTGCCGTGGCAAACCGATACGAACACCATTTAAATCATCGCGCCATGCAGGATGAAATAGCATATGATCGCTTGTGGTCTGGTCCAACGGATCTTGCCCCTGAATCGCCTCAAAAATAATCGCAGCATCTTCAACGGATCTTGTGAGCGGACCAATCTGATCAAATGATGATGCCATAGCGATGAGTCCAGATCGTGAGACGCGACCGTACGTCGGCTTAAAACCGACGACACCGCAAAATGAAGCAGGTTGGCGAATGGACCCTCCTGTATCGGAGCCGAGTGATGCGAGACAAAAATTTGCGGCCGTAGCGACGGCACTTCCGCCAGAAGATCCACCGGGGACACGATCAGGATCGCGAGGATGACGTGTCGGTCCATACACAGATCGCTCGGTCGATGATCCCATTGCAAATTCATCCATATTCGTTCGCCCAAGGATCACCACTCCTTGTTCTTTAAGTTTTCGCACAACTGTTGCGTCTGTCACAGATACATATCCAGAGAGAATCTTTGAGCCTGCCGTCACAGTTTTCCCCTGATGAAGAAGGTTGTCTTTAAGCGCAATCGGTATTCCATCAAGCTGACCGTTTATATCACCACGTTCGCGCCGGATATCCGCCTGTTTCGCAGACATAAGTGCATCCTCCGCATACGTATCAAGAAAAGCATGAAGCGACCCATCAAGCGAATGGATCTCATCAAGACAGGCTTGCGTAACATCCACGGAAGAGATATCGCCACGATTGAACATCCTGTGCGCTTCAGCAATCGTCAATTCATTTAAGCGTTTCATAGTCATCTATCATTCCGACTAATATGAAAGAGTTTCATTTAAAGAGTCCTTCAGCTACGTTCAAGTATGACATAAAATTATCTACCGCCCTTCGGGTGTTCAAATACCCCTGGCGTCTTTAAGAGATCTCCACGCCGCACTGGAAAATTGGAGAGGATGAATTCACGCGTTACTTCGTCGCATGAGAAGACAACATCTTCCCGCCAGCCATCGGATTTAGCTGGTACTGTCAGTGGTTCAACGTCCGTCGTCTTCACGCTGCTCAGTCGGTCAACGTACGCAAGGATGTTATCCAACTCCTTTTCCGCGATCGTAAGCTCTTCGTCCGAGAGCTTCAAGCGTGCCAAATTAGCAAGGGTTTTAACGTCTTCACGATTCAAGGACATAGTATATGCACGTTACAGTATCAACGAATTTTTTTCAAAAACTCTTTTTCATCCAATATAGCAACACCTAATTTCCTTGCTTTAGCATATTTAGAGCCAGGCGTCGTACCGACGACGACGTACGTTGTCTTTTTTGATACGGAATCAGACACATCGCCTCCCAATAGACGAATCCTTTTTTTTGCCTCATCGCGCGACAATACTTCAAGCGTTCCTGTAAACACCCAACTCGTACCTCTAAATGGCCCACTTTTAGATTCCGCACAACTAGATTTAACATGCACATGCTGTAAAAGATGATCAACACGAGCCACTTCAAAATGATCATGAAAGAAATCTATAATCGCATCGGCGACTACTTCACCAATCCCTTCGATGCTCATCAAATCTTCTTTAGATGCATGGCGGAAGTCCTTAAACGATCTAAACGCATCTGCCAGATTACGTGCTGTTTCTTCGCCAACGTGCCGAATACCAAGTCCATTAATAAACCGACCAAGGTCTAGTTCACGATGCGCGCGGATCTCGTTCACAAGTTTCTTTGCTGAAATCTCCGCAAACCCTTCAAGTCCTATCAGGTCTTCTGACTCCAAGGCATACAAATCAGCAGGTTCGCGTACAAACCCTTTTTGCAATAGATGCTCGATAATCTTATCACCGACCCCGCGAATATCCGCCGACGACCGTCCGACAAAATGTAAAATACGATAAATCTCTTGCGCAAAACAATGAGGATTCGTACACATCATCGCAACTTCACCCTTTTTACGATTGACAGGTGATCCGCATATTGGACATTTCTTCGGCATACGAAATGCTTTTTCATGTCCAGTACGCAATTTTGGAAGAACCTTTATAACCTTCGGAATAACATCTCCCGCCTTCTCGACGATAACGGTATCTCCAATCTTAAGCCCGAGCCGACGAATCACGTCTTCGTTATGTAACGATGCGTGTGTGACTGTCGTTCCAACGAGCTGGACTGGGTCCATAACTGCAACCGGTGTGAGTGCGCCGGTCCGTCCAACCGATAAAATAATGTCACGCACAATCGTCGTTCCCTGCTCAGCCGGAAACTTCCACGCGAGAATCGCGCGCGGCGTCTTTCCGACCACACCAAGAGAGGCAAAGAGCTTATCGTCGTTAACATTAATCACCACACCATCAATCCAGTAATCAAGCTTTTCCCGTTTATTTTTGACATCTCCAAAAAAGATATGAACGTCTTTTAGCGTTCCGCAATAACGATTATGCGGATTTGTAGATACGCCAAGGAGTGAGATCAACTCATGTGCCTGTTCATGCGTCGATGTACCGCAATCGCCGATAAGTGTGTATCCAAAAAAAGATAAATGACGTTCGGATACAACCTTTGGATCTAACTGGCGAATAGATCCTGCGGCAGCATTACGCGGATTCGCAAGTTCGGATTCACCGCGCTTTTTCAATTTTTGATTTAAATATTTAAGCGTAGATTTAGTCATGTACGCCTCGCCACGAATCTCGATTGTGCCGGAATGCAACATCAACGTTTTCCGGACTTTCATCTCATCAACTTTCCCGTCATGCTTTTTTATGAATTGTTCAATCTCACAATCTGTCGGGATACGGAGCGTAAGCGGGATCGCCTCAATCGTACGAAGATTACTCGTAACGTCCTCACCGATTCGGCCATCCCCGCGTGTAGATCCGCGCGTCAAAGCACCATTCTCATACAGAAGCGAAACAGCAAGACCGTCCATCTTAAACTCAGCATAAAAATCGTATATCGATCGCGGATGATTTTTTTTCATTCGCGCGAGCCAGTCTTGTACCTCTTCAAATGAAAATGCATCCTCAATCGAAAGCATGGGCGTACGATGCGTAACCTTTTTGAATCCTGGCAATGCCTTACCTGCCACGCGCTGAGTCGGAGAATCCCGTGTAATGAGATCTGGATACTGTTGTTCCAAACGATAAAGCTCGTGTTTTAGATTATCCAAAGCCGCCTCAGAGATCTCAAGGTTGTTCAGAACATGATATTGGTACCGATAGGTATTGATTTCGCTACGCAACTTTATAATGCGCTCCTCAGCCTCCGTATGGGTCATGATAGAGAGTATACTCAGTGAGATGATAGGATGGTAGTTCGCATAAATCCAAGAGCCCTAAAAACCGTTATGGCGGACAAACTGGCGTACCCGTACCCTTAATGAGGGTACACTCTGAAAAAATGACATAACTAAAAACGCCAGAAAGAATATTTGTCTTCGGCATGGTTACATCTATCTTTTGTGTTGCCTTTCCATATGTCCCTTCCGCGGCAAGCGTAATATCACCCGGAAAGCCCCGCGGAATGTTACTTGCGTCAAATGTCTGGGCTGTAACATCAATTGCCGTACAGACGAGCGATGTGAGTCGGATACGATATGCCTTCGTCGGATCAAGCGGGACAATCATTGAGTGTGCATTTACCGCACTACGCTGGATTGTATACTGATTTGAGAGTGTAATCGTCCCACCGCTCGTCCCCCACTCCGCATATCCGATCTCCATTCCCGCTTCTAACCCACCCGTGCAATTTGCTCCATTGGTCCAGCTCATGTCCATGTGATCAACGCCAGCGGCGCTTACGTTATCTGGATTAAAAAGATCGATGACTTCAAAACTGGACGTTGCGATTGAACTCATAATCTTTTGTGTCGTCGTTGCATAACCTCCGTAAAACGACCACGAACCTTGATTTGGGTAGTGCTCATTTAAGTCAGATAGCGACTTTGCCGTCGCATTGTCCTTTCGAACCTCATATAATTGACGTTCAATCCCAGAATCTGCCATGTAATATGCCGATACACTTTGGTCGATCTCAACAGCGCGCTGAGATCCCTGTAAAACCACAACTCCAATACCAACACCAGCCATCAAGATCATTGAGGTTAATATGACTGCAAGCGGCAAAACATTTCCACGTTTGTCATGCATATCAACGTTTATATACCCGTGACGAAACAGTCGTCTGCGCCTGGAGTGTTACTCGCTCTTTGGGATCAGGCGCTTTGTACAACAAACGAAGGTTTACTGTGACAAACGGCTGGATATTATTGGGATATACGCCGTTCACGGGCACAAACGGGCTCACAGTGGGACGCACAAAAACCTTAAACGACTCAACTTCTACCCGATTTGACGTAATCTGAGACCACGTAGATCCACCGTCGATCGATAGTGCGAGACAGTGCGCAATCGTCGTATTTTCACACGACGGGCTTCCTGGAAGTGCCCCTGGCGCACCCATTGCGATCCAGACTTGTGTTCCATTCCGTTTCTTAAGTTTCAAAATTGAATCGACGGCGTTCACTGTTCCTCCATACGCCTTATAATCAATCGTATCATTCCGTGCCTCACGAACCAAAAGCTCCATCGCAAACCGCATATCTTGACCGAGAATAGCGCTGTCCGCGACTCTACGATGCAATTGATTAAAAGAAATAAATATCTCAGACAGAATAGCGGCGGCAATCGAGAAAATGAGAGTCACAACCAACATTTCGACAAGCGTGTACCCCAATCGAAGTCGAAGTCGTTTTCGTGCAAAAAACGAATGGATTCCACGTTTTATTCGTGCATTAACGCCAGTCATAAAGATCATCATAAATTACTGTATGCTTTGTAATCCCACCTCGTACCCATTGAATCGCAGATTCGACCCGCACGCCTATTTCAGGATCAGAACCGCAGAGGGCCGGCGTGTTTTTTACAACAAGACCTCCTGAGGTCTTACAAATTGGATGGAAAGTGAGCAAACGCGAAAACATTGTTGTTGATCCGCCCGAAACATCCTGCTGATAAAATCCCTTCAATAAAAAGACCTTTGCAGTGGGAGCACTGATCAAATTTGCCGTAAAATCAAAATGTGGAACAGTGCCAGCCGCACCGGTCCACACAATCGTCCCCGTATAATTTGACGGTGTCGTCCCGTCAGACATCCCCTTGTTAAAAGGGACACCCGCGAGCCAGTTAGAATCACGAATTTCCTTTGCGACCTCCACGCCTTCCCGGGAAAGATTTATCGCAATCACCTCATCAGTATCGCGATTTACGAGTGCAAGGTTAGAATACACGAGATTAAGCGCAGAAAATACGCCAACAATGATCACTGCGATAGCGATCATCATCTCGATCATGGTTTGTCCGCGTCGGAGTGTCATATATTGTCTCAGGATTTCCGCCACGTCATTGGATTGAGATTCGTCCTGTGATGGCATTCACACTCACAGTCCGCGTTACATTCAACTTCGTATGTTTTAGCGTAATAGTTAATGATACTGGTGTGCATGTCCCTTGTGACAAGTCACATCCATCGATAACCATACTCCCATTTTGCCGTTTGAAGGCAATATCCGCCGTACTGGATCCGCTCACTGCGCTCACAATGACATTTGGCGCGCCAGCTGCTGCTAGGACACGAGTAAATACATCTTCCCGCGTACCAGAATACCTCCAATCATTTGTCGACGGTTCAACCTCGGCAAATGTCGTATATCTGTCCTTCCCAGGAACAAACCGAATCCCGATTCCAGCAGGCGGTGCAGGCACACACGCATCCGTACAACCTACTGTTGAAATCTCACAGGATTTTTTAAGACCAATATTATCTGTACACGTCTTAATATTCTCCGCGGTCAACGCGCGTGATTGTGCAGAGCGAAGATCTGCTTCAACCACGCGTGCCGCCGTATTTAGCTGATCTGTCCGCTGAGAAGTTGTGAGGCTAAAAAAGGCGATCGTCGCAATAATTCCCATAATAGTCACACTAACCATGACTTCAATGAGCGTAAAACCGTCTCGCTTATGCATAGACGCGGGCGATCCACATCAGAATCCCGTTGCCAAACCACAAAGCAAAAAGAATCCCAATCGCGAGCATCGGTGCGAACGCAAGACGCGATTTCCGTCCATATCTGCCAACAATAAGCCCAGAGATCGCAATAATGCCTCCGACAAGATATGCCGCATACAGAGCGACTGCGATTTTTGGCCATCCAAGGACACCGGCCATAAACGCCCCAAACCATAAATCGCCGACACCAAGCCATGCACCGTTTGAAAGAATTATTTGCAAACCAAAGAACAGTGTAATCAAAGCGAGCGCAATTAGTGTCGAGATAACCACAGACCATGGGTCATGCGCAAGCGTCACTCGAAATGCAAAAGCGATAGCCGCCATCCACCCAAGGTATTCAACGGGAAGCTCTTGCCAACGGATATCCATCACTGACGGAACAATGAGCGCCAGTGTGACGACAAACTCAAACCAAAACCACGATGCGACTGCAAAATCAAAAGGATTGAACCGAAGTGCAGCAGCGATCCCAAGCGCAACACCCAAAAGCTCGACGAGAATATATTGAATATGAATCTTACGTTCACATTCCGCGCATCGCCCCTTGAGCCACAGCCATGAAAGAACAGGAATAAGATGCTTCGCACGAATCTGCCGCTTGCAATGCGGACAAGCAGAGCGCCCAAGAATAGATGCACCTTCGTGCCATCGAATAATAAGAACGTTCGCAAATGAACCAAGTGCTCCACCAAGGAGTGCCGCATACACAATACCCAAAACGTGATCAAGACTCATAGATCAGATTGGCAAAATAAAACCGAATATAACATGTGATAATTATTTTTCTGAATTGTCATGATCAATCCCGCTCGCGTGTGCGTACCAAACTCCTTGCGTTCCATAAACGGTACTCCGCTCCGTGACGAATCGAATAGAATAGCCAGAAGCGGAGCCTTGATAGAGATAAAACTCTCCAGCCTTCGGCCCGGTCGGAATCGCCTGCAGGAAGACTGGGCTAACAGCTTTACCTGCAGCCGTAAAACCCGCATCACTCAAAACAGCTGCTCCAGATCCAGGCATACCGAGCTTCAGAGGCCCACTCTTTGGATAGGTCGCTTTTTGCAACCAGTACTGTGATAATCCCGCGCGAAGGACGCTTATGTCTGAAATTCGTTTTGCATCCCGATTCATCGCACGTGTGATATTCAGCGAATAAATCGCAACCGAGGCGAGAATACCGACGATTAAAATCACAATCAAGGCTTCGAGAAAGGTAAAACCAGATGCGATTCGGAGACGTTTCATAGGATGAATATAGTATACTCTATCTGAGACATTCAGTTAACAAAACCCGGTCGATTGACCGGGTTTTGCTTATTGAGAACAAATTAGTTCACGATCCCGTTCTGGTTCGCAGTATGGTAATTGGTATTAGCTTTCAAACCTGTAAGATTTTTTTGCTCTGTCACGAAACCGACTATGAAATTTGTCGGCGTTGCACCCTTGTAGATTGTATAATCACAAGCTGCAGTTGGCGGATTGCTCGCACAAATTCCAGCGTTCTTGGACGCTTCTGGATCAACAAGATTTTTAAGATTTATATAACTACCTGAGATGTCCGTACCTGTTGTACAAGTAGCACCCGTCTTAAATGTCAGATTCTTGACGTTCGCGGCACCTACTGCCAGAGAGGCATTCCCATTACAGAGCAAGAGCGTCGGATTATCCTGATATGCGGCGGCAATCGCACCGATAACAGCTCGAATATCGGATACTCGCTTAGAATCTCTTGCTTTTTTCTGTGCACCTGTAAACGCCACGACGGCGAGCGTTGCGAGCAATCCGATGATGGCGATCACAACCAGAAGTTCGATAAGGGTAAACCCTTTACGTTTGGTCATATATAATGAATGATTTGTTTCGGTTAAATATAATGTTGAAATGAGTATAGCATATTTTTAAACTTTTAAAAAAGTTATCCACAGATAGCTATCCAATACCTGCGCCAGACGACAATTGATAAAGCGGCAACATAATGGCCGAGACTAAAACACCGACACCAAGACCAAGGATTACGATCACGATCGGCTCAATGAGCTTTGTCATATTATCGACGATATTATCAATCTCTCGCGAGTAAAACATGCTCAACCGGCCAAGAATCTCCGATGTTTTTCCTGTTCCCTCACCAACCGCCAACATCTGTGTCATCATTGTCGGGATAAATTTATATCTCTGAAAGGCTGTAACAATAGAATTCCCATCATTTACCTCTTGGATTGTCTCGTACACTACACGCTTCCAAACTTCGTTTCCGATAACGCCTGCTACAACTTCTAGTGCATTCACGAGATCAACCCCACCTTTTGTGAGTGTCGAAAGTGACCGCGCAAATCTAACGACATATACCTGCCTAAGAAGCAGCCCAAAGATTGGAACGCGCATCTTAAAACCATCCCACGCATATTTTCCACCAGGAGTCGCAATCCACGCGCGAAAACCAATAATTGCCCCAATGCTAAAAAGAATCATGAGATACCAATAGCTCTGAAAGAACCCAGATGTCGCAATAAGAATCCTTGTTGAGAGAGGAAGCTGAACACCCGCCTCCGTCAGTACGGCTGTTAATTTCGGCACAACAAACGTCATCATAATAAATCCAATAATAAACATGACGGAGATAATGAAAGCCGGATAAATAAGTGCGCCCTTAATTTTTGATGAAAGATCAAAATCCTTTTCCTGCTGATCTGCCAAATATTCAAGCACTTCCGCCAACTGACCCGTAGTCTCACCGGACCGAACCATGTTAATAAAAAACCCAGAAAAAATCTTAGAATGCCGCTCAAGTGCATCCGACAAACGCGACCCCCCTTCGATCTCCGAAGCAACATCAGAAAGAACGGCTCGAAGATGCGGATTTACCGTTTGACGAGCGATATTTCGTACAGCATCCGTAAGCGGAACCGATGCCGAAACCATAACCGAGAGCGTCCGCGTCGCGACCACAAGGTCTTTTGACTTTACTGGATTCAAAAAAAGCTCAAATCGCTTAACGGATAGCTCAGCACCGACGTACGGCTCAACAAGAAATACCTCAAGCCCTCGCTCGACGAGTGCGTCCATGGCGGATTGCTGATTGTTCGCCTCAATCATTCCTGCCTGCATCCGACCATCAGGCATCCGCGCGCGATACTTAAACGTTGACATGAAGTACAAATAAAAAAGTTAAGCGAGAATTTCCTTAATCCGACGAACTGTCTCATGCGGTAGAGAGTGCGCCTTAATAACATATCCAGCCGCACCCAGCTTAATACATCGTTCAACATCCTCTTTTTGGCCGAGATTTGTCAAGATTAATACCGGAATGGATGTAAGCGACGAATCTGCCTTCATTTGCTCAAGCACTTCAAAACCATTCATCTTCGGCATGAGCAAATCAAGCAAAACAAGATCTGGAGAATCCTTATGTGCAAGCTTTATTCCATCCTCGCCATTCGTTGCGAACGACACTTCAAATCCTTCCACTTCGAGCTTTTGAGCATAAATACTGGCAAGGAACCCATCGTCTTCGATAATAAGAATGCGTTGTTTGGACATAGTCATTAAGTTATGTATCTTCCTGCGTCTTCTGTGAGAGCCTAAATACCTCTTCTAGCGTCGTGATGCCGTCGACTGCTTTTAAGAATCCGTCTTCGCGTAATGTGATTCCATTTTGTCGTTTAAACTCCGCACGCGCCTGTTCTGGCGGAAATCCTTTTTCCATAATCTTCTTAGCCTGCGATGTATATTGATACAGCTCCACGAGTACCGTTCGTCCCGAATATCCCGTATCACCGCACCGTGCGCAACCTTTTCCATGATAAAACGTGAGTGGCTTATCCAGCTCAAAACCTTCTACGAAGAATCTCTTTGGGATATCCTCCATCTCTTCTCGAATTTTTTCTTGTACCTTTATCTCGACCTCAAGCGGCTCCTTGCAATGCTGGCAAATCTTTCGTGCAAGACGCTGAGCAATACCAAGGTTAAGCGTAGCCGAGAGAAGATAAGGTTCTACACCCATATCCGTAAGACGCGGAACAATACCGAAGACATCGTTTGTATGCAAAGTCGAAAATACGAGATGACCAGTCAGTGACGCGTGAATAGAGAGCTCCGCCGTCTCTTGGTCACGGATTTCACCAACCATAATCACATTTGGATCTTGACGCAGCAAAGCACGAAGTCCCGTGGCAAACGTGTACCCAATCTCTGGCCGAACCTGCGATTGATTGATGCCTTTAATATAATACTCAACAGGATCTTCCAGCGTCGAAATATTAACTCCCTCGCTATTCAACGACGTAAGCGTCGCGAACAGCGTCGTAGATTTTCCAGAACCAGTAGGTCCTGTGACGAGAAACATCCCAAACGGCTTGCGCATTTCCTCTTCCATAATCGCGATATGTTCCTTGCGGAACCCAAGCGTCGCAAGAGTCGGTGCGCTTGCGGATGTATCCAAGATACGCATTGCGACCTTTTCATTGTCCACAACGGGTAAGGTCGAAATACGAAAATCGATTTTCCGTCCGCCAAATTTCTGCGTAATGCGGCCATCCTGCGGAACACGCGTCTCATCAATCTTAAGATTCGCAAGGACTTTTATGCGCGAGATAATCGCAGGATGAACGTAAATTGGAAGGATGAGCGACGTACGAAGTACGCCATCAATACGATATCGAACACGCGACTCATCGCCGATAGGCTCAATATGAATATCAGATGCGCCGCCTTCAACCGCGTGTCGCATAATAACCGAAACCATGCGCGATACTGGCGCACCCTTGATAATTTCCTCAAGCTTTTCGACTCCTTCAGATTTTTCGATTCGTTTTTCAAATTTCCCCTTAGCCTGCGCAAGAGCGGTAGCTACCTCGGTCCCCAACCCCTGAACCTTTTTAAGAAGACTTGAGATCTGCAAAGACGGAGCGATAACATATTTAATCACCCACCTTTTGTCTGCAGCCATAAATTCTAGCGCCTCTGTGGCATGAAAATCTTGTGGATCCATGAGTGCAACTTCCAATGTCTTACCATCAAATCCAGTTGGAACAACCTTATATGTTTGCATCGTATTCGGCGGAATAAGATCCAACGTCTCTTTAGGAATAACACGCTCCGTCAGATCGACAAACGGCAACCCCATTACCTCGGCCACGATCTTCGCATAATCTTGATCGGAAATATACTTCCCGCCAACCAATGCCTGCTGAAGACTCTTACCGCGTTTCATAAGACCCTGAACAGCGCGCAGACTCTTATCGTTCAGCGTGTTCTTTTTTTTGAGAATGGCGAGGATCTGTTCATTCATATTAAAAAATTTGTGGCGTTGTTGAAGCGGTTTGTGGCGGAAACACGACAGTCGTTCCGGTCGACTCGCCTCGTACCTGTGGCAAAATCGGTATCGTCCGCGACGAAGAACTCGACACCGAAATCGTACTTGTCGTTTTCACGATACCCGCGGACGTCACAGAAGTAGACGTCGTCGATGACGCGCTTACTGCTTTTGGTACGGGAAGAAATGGATCCCGACGTCCAAGATTAGCTGGAACAACCTCCGTCGGTCCGAGAAGCCGCATTCTAGAAAATTCCGCATGTTTAGTAATATCCGCCGCTGGATCAAAATGGACTGTTCCATGATTTGTTGATGGCGGTGGAACCGAAATTGGTGCCAAACTTGTCGCGATAAACCAGTATGTCAAACCAATAACCGAGAGTGCGGCAATCACGAGAAGGATACGAGAAAAGACAGTCGGGGCATTCATACTCATTTCACGGTTGTTGGAACAGTAGGCCCGCTAAAGACATACGTCCGCAACTGAAGATTATAATAGACATCTGTACCTCCAGAACCGCCACTCGTGATACCAACGACATCCATCACACGCAGGCTTGTCTCAAGATCTGCGAGGAACCGTTTGATGTCAAAGTAACTATGCGCATGGAGGGAAAGCGTGATATCGACTGGAGAGATCATACCATTCATCACACTAGCCTGTGCCTTCGGCAAAGGTTTACTCTCACTAAACGCAAGACTATCGATCTTGACAGCGTTTGCATAGGCAGCAGATCCAAACTGAACCAGAAGCGACGGAATGTTTGGTTTCGTCGGTAAGGCCTGCTCAACGCGTTGAAGCACGGCTGGCGATATTGTCTTCGCTGCAGAAATAGAAGTCTCCAAACTATTCAAGTAAGACTGTTCGGATGCCGCTGTAGCAATTTCTGCCCGTGTTTTAGCATTCGTCTGCTTAATAGTATCAATCACAGGTTTTAAAAAGAAGAATGCAAGGACAACAAACAGTGAAATAAGAAATAAAAATGCCGCGCTATAATATTCTGTAAAGAATTTCGACGCCGATTTTTTCTTTGATGGCTTTTTAGTTGGTATGGGGACCTCGTGTTTCGGGATGTTAGACATAACTTATTGTGTCACGGTGATCGCAGGCTGATGCATCGCATCATCCGTAAGGGTTAAAGTCACCTGAAATTGCACAGCAGATGGAATATCCGACGATGGCGGATTGTACGTCACAGTATACCCAGACGCATCGACCTTTTTAACAAATCCAGAATTCTGGAATGCAACAATCTGCCCAGCCGCGGATGCAAATGAATTCGCCGTCACCGTCAGTGCAACGCGGTCGTCTGGTGTAAGACTAAAAGATCCGTACGAAACTGTCGCGAGCGTATTCTTCTCGATCTCATTCAAGAGATGTGTCGGGCTTACATGAGCATTAAGTAACACGCCAAGCGCTTTGAGTCGCGGCTCTAAATCTTGAAATGCAGACCAAGTCCCTTGTGTGTCCGAAATCTTCCGGCGGATCTTTGCAGTCTGCCCTTTAATGTTTGCCAGCCCATCCCGCGCCGTCTGCAGCTGCGCGTTCAATAAAAGATACCCTCCGCCGATCAAGATAGAAAAAAAGACAACAGCCGTGGTAAACGTAAATCTCCGCTTCGGAATATCGATATGCAGGAGCTTTAATTCCTCTTCAGAGACAAAACTCACACGGACCGGCTTACGCACACGTTTGATAATCCGAACACGACGTGGCGTAACAGCCGACGGCATAATCCGCGCTTTCGATGTGACATTACTCGCCGATGCAGCAAGTGTCTTAGCCGCTGGAGATGGAAGTACACTTGGAGCGACAGAAACGCGGGCTGACGTTCCATGCTTCTTGGCAGGCGGGGTAAAAAATTGTGGGGGAAGCTTTGGCGGCAATGGGGGTGCACTCGACTGAAACAACTTCGTCTTTACATCATCCAAAAACGTAGTTACTTTGAAAGCGAGACGAGTCAATAAAGGTTCATTCGCCAAAACCTGATCCAACTCGCCTTCATCGACTTCAATCACTTCAATATCCTCCCCTTCTTCGACAGGTATCGAGAACTTTAGCTCCGCTGGTTTTTCCTCGGGTTTTGGCTTATTTTTTTTCAATTCTTCTTCCTTTTTTCTAAGGTCGTCGGGAAGAAGGGTAATCTCGTCGGACATGATTCATTATTCAATATCGCGCATTGCACAACCGATTGCAACAGAAAATCGTGGCCCCAACTCATCAAGAACAGGCCGAAGATCCAACGGATACACCACGCGCGCCCACGGATCACCAAGATATGTATTCACATTCATAAGCGACGTAATAAATTCGGGGAGCTTTGGAAGAAGTGCTGATCCGCCCGTCAAAATAATTTTATCGATCCGTTTGTTTTGACCGTTCTCCTTTTGTTCCTGATATTGCCCAAGCGAATAGCGGATCTCATCAATCACCGGTTTGAGAAGCGTACTTAAAATCGGTGAGATATCACTTGCCTGTGCAAACGTCTGCATCGCACGAATATCCCTTTTCATACTCTCCGCTTGCGCAATCGAGATACCGAGTGTCTTCGAAATCGTCTGTGTAATATTGATCCCGCCAGTCGCGACGGACCGATTGAGAAATGGAATCCCTTTCTCAATCACAGAAATATTTGTTCGCGCCGATCCAATATCGATAATCATGATATTTGACCGATCCTTCCCGATAAGCGAACGGATCTCCGCAAACGCTTCAGTTTCCAATGAAATAAGCTCAAGATCACATTTCTTTGTGAGATCAATATACTTAGATACTAACGATTTTGGTGCGCCTGTCAAAAGAACCCGCGCCATCTTTTTTCCATCACTAGATGCATTTGTATCAATATTCTTATGGTCAAGTGTGATTTCAGTGAGTGGAACAGGAATAAGTTTCTTTGCCTGCCACTGAATAGCCTCATTCATTTCCTTCTCCGTTCCCGCAGGGACAGTGATGATAGAAGAAAATACAGAAGATATCGGCAATGCGGCCACGACTATTTTTGTGGTCATTTTGGATTTTGAGAGCATCTTTTTGACGAACGGAACAAACGTATCTATCTCCGCACCCATCGCCGCTTCAAAACTCAATGTTGGAAGTTTGGCGTATGCGTATGTCACGAGACGAGCGCGGCCTTTCTCATTCATGAGTTCAACCATCTTAATACCAGATTGCCCGATATCAAGACCAATATAACTCTGTTTTGCAGGCTTAGAAGAAAAGAGTCCCATAATATTCAAAACGCGCTATTTGTTATTGGCAATGATTTTGCGATATCTACCATTCC
>QIKL01000027.1 GCA_003231955.1 Candidatus Uhrbacteria bacterium
ACGCGGAACAAGACTCTTTGAGGGGAAAGACTATTTTACAATATATGATTTTGTGGATGCGTATCATCATTTTTCTGACCCGCAGTGGGATTGGGAGCCGCTGAATGAAGTGGTGGAAGAAAAACCGCGAATACAAAAAGAAATGAAAGAGCAACAAGAACTGACGCAGGTTCCAGAACAAAAAGAAGAACCAAAGAAGAAGTTAAAAATAAAATTACAAGATGGAAAAGAACGCGAAATAAAGCACATGATTTCAACTTCATTTTGGAGTGCGGATGGAAGACCGATTTCAATTCAAGAGTTTATGAATAATATGTTTGGGGCAATGCCGAAATTTTTTAAGAGCGAAGAAGAGCTTCGAAAAATTTGGTCAAATCCTATAACACGCAGAGTATTTTTAGATAAAATTGCAGAAAAAGGTTTTGGGAAAAATGAACTGGAAACTTTACGGGAAATGATTGACGCAGAAAATAGTGATTTATTTGATGTTTTATCCTATATCTCTTTTTTGACGCGCCCCATTTCAAGGAAACAAAGAATTGACCAGTCAAAGGATAAAATCTTTGAGGGACTAGATGAAAAGCACAGAGAATTTTTAAACTTCGTTTTGTCTAAATATGAGAAGAAAGGTGTTGAAGAGCTTGATGAAAAACAATTGCCGGTTTTGTTAAATTTGCAATATCACGCTATTGCAGATGCCGAACAATCTCTCGGAAGTGTGGACAGTATCCGATCAATTTTCTTTTCTTTTCAGAAAAGTCTGTATGCAAAAACAACGAAAGAGAAAGAATGTGTATAGAGATAAAAGAAAAAAAGCGGCGTGCTTATGCGTGTGATGTGACTGCGAATGAGACAATTGATTTTGTACGGTGCTGGTTTAGCGGATTCTGTTGAGCGCGACGACTGTGACGCCTCCGATTTGCCATACGTCGCTGGCGTCGCGGAAGGCAGCGACATAGATTGGATGTGTTTTGAGCCAGATATGGACAGTATCGCGTAAGACGCCTGCGCCGCGGCCATGGATGATTTTTACAGCTTCGTCGCCGTTTACGAATGCGCGGTCAATAAAAGCATCCAGCGCGTCATTCGCGAGATTTTTTGTCATCTCGTGTAGATCTAGCGTTGGAACATCGCCGATCTCTGCGGCGAATAAGAGGATTTCATGAGCCATGGTCTATGTATCGTATCATGTATTCTTCTTTGTCATCCTGATTGAAGTGAAGATTTTTTTAGAATGGTGTCTTGCGTCGCTTGGGTTGGACTATCCTGACGAACGTTGATGCTTTAGCATATCTACATTATGGAGAATGGATACCAAAAAATAAATATGGATATTTGGTATGAGATCATAGTCGAAGATGGGGAAATAAAGGCTAGTTGGATTTTACCACAGTGATATGCGAGAACGGCTGTGGAAATTTTTAGCAACAGCTATTTTTACCATTGCGGTTGTTATTGCATACGGATGGAACGCACACTGGTTGGCTCGTTCATCTGTCTCAATTCCTGCGGTCAGGGCTACATCCACGTCGAGAGTCGTCGCATCGGTATCATCTTTTACAGGGGAAGTTTCATCCACGCCTGTTGAGGCAAATGCGCAGATGGTTCGTGTGGTTGATGGTGATACGCTTATCGTTCGGTATGATGGTACGAATCGTGACGATAGGATTCGTCTTCTAGGGATCAATACTCCAGAGGTCGTAGATCCGCGTAAACCTGTTGAATGTTTTGGTAAGGAGGCGTCGGCATATATGCATAAGATTATTGATGGAAAACGTATTCGTTTAGAAGGGGATCCACAGGCGGATGATGTCGACAAATATGGGCGCCTCCTGAGGAATGTTTTTCTTACGGATGGAACAGACATAAATGCAATGATGGTACGCGATGGATATGCCTACGCCTATCTTTTTTTTCCGCTTAATCCCGTCCGTAAACAACAGTTGAAGAAACTGGAGAATAGTGCGAGAATAGCGCAACGAGGCTTATGGAGTCCTAAAACGTGCAATGGTAAAAAATGATATGCGACGAACAAAAAAGATTTCACTTCGACGGATGACGTTGGTGCGGAGGGCTATGCTATGGACCGCATTTGTCGGTTTGTTCGCCTCAATCTATCTTTTTATTACGTACGTTACGGGTACGCCGATCGCATGCGGCATTGTCAGCGGATGTGAGCTCGTTCGTGCATCCAAATGGGCATATACTTTTGGTATTCCGCGTCCGCTCTTAGGTATTATTTTTTATCTCTTTGTCATTTTTTTGCTCGTTGTGCGCGTGTATGCACCAAAGCATCGTCCACGTTTTTGGACGACGTTTACAATCCTCGTGACAGGAATCGGGTTTGTTGAATCGGTATATCTCACGCTCGTGCAGTGGTTGGATATCAAGGCGTTCTGTACATGGTGCCTAACATCGGCGGCCGTGGCGACACTTTTGTTTTTCCTATCATTTTTTGAAGGTAAAAAAGATCTAGAGAAGAGTGCGGCGCTCCATGAGTTGAAGATTATTTTTTTCATGTTCCTTGCGGCGATTATTGTCGGAGGGTTCGCGATGTGGATGTTGCTCATGCATGAATCTCAAGGGTTAATTCTAAAGATTTAGACGGTGTATTTTTGTATTTGAATTCCATAAAATTTTTAAGTATGTCTCGATGTCCGTCTATAACGACATTTGTAAATCTCGAATAAAAGGAAGGGGAATATTTTAGTGTAAAATGCGACATGGAATACTTTTATGAGCTTGACACTGATCTGTGCTGGCGGATTGTGCAGACGAATCAAAAAAGACACTGGACGACGAGTTAGGTACAGAGTATTCTGCACAGTAAAGTAAAAATTAAGGGCAGCCATTTTATGCATATCAAAATTGTCAGAAAAGATTTTCTCTCCGTGCCTTGTGAACTTTTAGTTGTGTACCTTTTTCAGGGGGTGACAAAACTGCATGGCGCACCTAGCGCCGTGGATAAAGTTTTGGGCGACGCTATCTCTAAACTCATTAAACAAGATGCGTTTGAAGGTACATTAGGACAAGTTTTAGTTTTTCCGACATTCGGAATGATCAAGGCAAAACGAGTCGCTGTGATCGGGTTGGGTGATAAGCGTCGATTTAATGCTGATGCGATTCGGCGTGTGGGCGGGTGTATCGTTAAACTTGCATCGCAGCACAAAGTTTCGTCTGTCGTTACGATTCTTTATGGTGACGAGGTCGGTCGGATTGATCATCGGACTTCTGTGCAGGCGTTAACTGAGGGTGTGATACTCTCTGCCTATCGGTTTCATTCTTATCACGGAACGCTGAGAAAAAAGGAAACGCCGCCGACGGAGTTGAAACTTTTTACAATTTGTGAAACTTCGGCGCGGGCGATGAAAATTGCGGAAGATGGAATTATGCGCGGGCGCGCACTTGCGACGGCAACATGTTTTGCTCGTGATCTCGTCAATACACCGAGCGCAGATATGATGCCGACGCAACTTGTGGAAGAGGCAAAGAAGCTTACGGGGAGGGGGATCACAGTGAAAGTTATGGATCGGAAGGAGATGAAACTTCGTGGTATGCACGCGACGCTGGCTGTAGCGCGTGGGTCGGATTGTCCGCCATTCGGCGTGCATCTCGTCTACAAACCACGTGGCGTCGTATCCAGACGTGCTCAAGGAGGTATAAAGAAAAAGGTGGTGATTGTGGGCAAAGCTGTGACGTTTGATTCTGGTGGACTTAACATCAAACATGGCGATAGCATGTCGACTATGAAAATTGATATGGCGGGCGCCGCAACGGTGCTTGGTCTTTTTAAGGCACTCGCGGAGATCCCATTGAACATTGAGGTGCATGGTATTTTTCTTGCAGTCGAGAATATGCCGAGTGGAAGTGCATATCGTCCTGGTGATGTTGTTAAAGCCATGGATGGGACGACAATTGAGATTTTGAACACAGATGCCGAGGGTCGTGTGACACTTGTGGATGCGATTGCGTACGCAAAGACACTGAAGCCTGATATCATTATCGACCTCGCGACTCTGACTGGCGCGTGTATTGTTGCGCTCGGTGACGATATCGCGGGGCTTTTGACGAACGATCATAAGCTCGGTCAACGTCTGCTTGATGCGGCAAAGGATGCGGGGGAACCGTTGTGGGAATTACCACTCTATGAGCCGTATATGGAACTTATAAAGTCTAAAATTGCAGATATTAAAAATGTAGGTTCGCGTTCTTCAGGAGTCATTACGGCGGCACTTTTTCTTAAACCGTTTGTAGGAGATACGCCGTGGGCACATATTGATATTGCGGGTCCGTCATACGTCGAACACGAAACACGCCCAGATCTCCCGTACGGTGCAAGTGGATATGGCGTCCGTCTTCTCGCACGATTTTTACAGAAATTGTGATACATCCATTTACCATGTCCGTAGCTTGGGAAATAGATCTTTTAACTTCGAGTACGCGACGTTTTAAGATGAGTGTTCACTGTGGATAACTTAGTGTGGTATACTCTCTTCAGAAACTTCTATGACCGTCAAAGTCTATTCCACCCCGACGTGCCCGTATTGTAAGCTCACTAAAGAGTTCCTCAAAGAGAAGAACATCGCATTTAGTGATATTGATGTTTCGGCAGATCCTGCAATGGCAAATGAGATGGTAAAGAAATCCGGACAGATGGGTGTGCAGGTTATAGATATCGATGGTAAAATTATTGTGGGATGGAACAAAGGTGCACTTGAAGAAGCTTTGGGGATGAAGCAGAAAGCATAAAGAGCATACGGTGTTTTTTTACGCCTTTCCTAGAGTTTTTTCTCCTAGCTTCCATTCTACGGGACACAACTCTCCAGATTGAAGAGCTTCGAGGACGCGGATCGTTTCGGACACTGAGCGTCCCACGGATCCAGCGGATACGAGAAAATATTTTATCATCCCCTCGGGATCAATAAGAAAGAGACCGCGTTGGGCTTCACCCAATTCCTCGTCAAATATCTGGTATTCACGCGTGATTTTGAGATTCGTGTCTGCGAGGATCGGAAAGGCAACTTCGGAGAGGTCACGTTCAAACCACGCTTTGTGGCACCATGTTGAATCTGTGGATCCTGCGAGGATCTTACAATTCATTTTTCGAAAAGTATCGACGGCATTAGAGAAACCTTTGAGTTCCGTCGGACAGATGAAAGTAAAATCTCGAGGGTAAAAGAAGAGACAGAGCCATGTGCCTTTATAGTCTGACAGACTAATCGTGGTAGTATCTTTACCTTTTTGATATGCGGGAATGTTAGAAAAATCGGGGGCAGGAGTATTGAGGAGAATCATAGAAGAAACATTATATTGAGTATAGCTGAGAGGTTTTTTGAATGAATTACTGATGTAAAAGTTTTTTTCGTTCGTCGAGATAATAATAAATCTTATCTTATTGCTACTGAATAAAATTCATTTGCTTTAGCCCAGTTCAGGTTACTCCAAAAATCTGCGATGTACGATTTTCGGTCTGATCCATAATCGATGAAGTAGGCATGCTCATAGACATCAAGAACGATAAGAGGGATGCAGCTCCAGACGCCACCTTGGTTATGGGCATCACCCGTAAAGACGCGGATCGTATTTTCGCGTATATCTCAACAGAGGACGACCCACCCGCGAGCTGCCATGCCGCACGCGCTAAAATACGCGAGGAAGTTTTTGAGTGAACCATATTTTTCGGTAAGTGCCTCGACGAGCGGTCCAGATGGTTGTCCATCACCGCCAAGAATGTCGAAGTACCATTCATGGAGATATACACCGTTAGTGGCGAATGTTTCTCCGTCTTTGAGCGCGCGCAGGTTTGAGTATGTTTGGTTGGCATTTGTGATGTCGCCGCCACGCGAAAGTGCTTCGAGTTTTTCGCAGATTTCATTTTTCTTCGCGACATAGCTTGCGTAGAGCTTATCGCGGTGAATTGTTATTGTTTTGTCGGAGATTCCCTTTAGTGCCGTGAATAAAAATGGTTTGGTTTCGATCTTTTTCATATTTTTTTAGCCTCTATTCCGTGCTTTGAATACTTTTAAGATGTCGGCGTTCTTTGGCATTCCTCTTTTGAGATATACGATGGTTCCCGTTTTATCAATACCGACAACAGTACGTTTGATTGTTTCGAGTTTGCCGAGTTTTCGTATAGCATCGTATGTACGGCTCACTTTCTTCGCTTTATCGACGAACAAGGGAAAAGGAAATTTATATTTCCCTTTGAAGATTTTATGACTTTCGGCATCTGCATGGTTGATTCCAAACACTGCGATATTCGCGTCGATAAATTTTGGCCATTCGTCACGAATCGCGCAGAGTTGCATTGTGCATCCTGGTGTCATGTCTCCGGGGTAAAAAATGAGCAGGACATTCTTTTTTTCATAGAATGCGGATAAATTGATGGAAGCTCCGCATTCGTCCTGGAGTGTGAAGTTCGGCGCACGCATGTCAGTTGCCAGTACTTTCATATCAAATATCCTTCCATGCATAGTACCTCCGTCCAGAAGGAGGAGCAAGCCTTTTGTGTGGTCTCGACGAGTGGCGGGCTGTCCGCTATGCTTGTTCCCATATGGAACAGGAGGGAATGTCGAATTCAGTAGCCGAGGTTGTCGGCGAAAGGGCACGTAGCGGGCGTCCGTGGTGGCAACTTTGTTGCGGCGGATGTCTTTTTGCGATTCTTGCCATTATTGTTGGCGTGTTTATTCTCATACAGACGCTGGCCGGTGGTGGTGTTTCGCATCAATTAACCCTTCCATCAAATTTTCCGTCTCAGGTTGTTCCATTTCGTATGGATCTGGCACAATCAATTGATTATTTTAAGGGTGAGAACAAATCTAAGATGCTCAGAACGATCTACGCACCAATTAAGCTTCTTAACCAGTTAACGGGTCGGTCAGCGCAGAATGCGTCTATAGCTGCTTCAACTGCCAATGGGGTTTCCGCATTTGGAGCGGATGTCAGACATATTGACTCCGTGACGATTACGTGGAAAAACCTTCAGGCATCTCCTTCGGAGGTGATTACGTATTATACCAATCAATTCCGAAAGGTTGGACTTACTGTGAGTCAAACGCAGAATAATACTAAAGAGGGTGAGGCGGTTACCGGGATTGAGCAAGGATTGTTTGTCCATTTAGCGCTCACGGGCGAGGCGAAGACATCCGTTGATAAGGTTGTACTCGTTGTCTCTTACTCCAATAAGAAAAATTAGATCATGCAAAGAATGAACAAGCGCGTTCTGAATGTGTGCGTCGCGACGATTGCCGTCGCTTTATTCGGATTCGGGTGTTCTTCGACCACGCCTCCACCGCCCGTGCACACGAGTCAATCGACTGGAGGAATCTCTAACCCGCAGCCGCTTTCTTTGGTAGGTCTTGATCCTAAGGATGCCGCGCGGAAGATTATGTTTGTCGGCGGAAATAGCATCGAGATTCATGAGTCTTTTACAGGTCCAGGGAAGGCGTTGGCTGCAGCTTTGGGGTATGGAACGTCAGTTGATCGTTCTGTTGTGATTAATAAGTATTCTCCAGATGTCAGCGCAGAGATGGAGTGGAAGGCTACAACGCAGATCGCATCGCCAACAAAGAATGATCCGAGACACTTCACACAAAAACAATATGTTGGTTCCATTACGGATAGTGGTTTACGATCTTCTTATTCGTTGTATCCGCCGATGTATTGGCGACATACCAAGAGTAGTGCTCTCGGGACAAGTTCTCTATGGTTGTCACAAGATGTTTATGAGGATTTAGAAAAAACCTATCTCGGGACGATGAAATTCGGCGTGGAGGACGGTGAGCTCCTTGGTTTCGCGAGCTCTACTCCTCAATTGCGACAGACGATTCGAGATCTCCAGTCTGGGATTAATCGGGTCATCGATCGGACGGATGTTTTTTTGGCAACGTCGACCATTGCGACACAGGATCTTAAGGTGAACGGTACGACATCGACTGTTCGGGTCATCAACGTTCGGAGTTGGTTTGGTAAGATGTCGGTTTTAGATAATCCTGAAAATCCACTTGTATTGAGTGTCACGCTCGGTAGGCCGGCCGGAATCGACTTTGGTGGTTTCTTTGATTACAAAATCACAGAGCTTCGTGACTTGCAGCAATAGTCTCTACTTCGTGGATACGGAGTATGCGATTAGATATTTGGAGTGATTGCACGTGCGGCCTGTTTTGGATACAACCGGCGATAGTAGAGGAGATCGCGGATTGGTCGAAGTATTACGACTTCGCCGCGTAGATCACGAGTTTGTTTTTGGAGCGTTGGGTCTTCAGAGGTTGTGCCTCCAGCGGCCAGGAGCTTTTGCATCTCAAGAAGCAAAGTGTTGTATATGGCGTCAAATGTTCGGACACTTCGTTCAAGTGTGTCGCCTGTTATGCCGCGTTTGAGATCATCGGCGATTTTTGGCGTAGCCTCCATGAGTCGTAGGAGATCTTTCTTTTCTGTTTCGAGTTCTTTGACCCACGTGGGGTCTGATCGCCGAATGGCTGGATCATTGATTTGTAGATTGATAGATCGAAGGCGTGCTTCAATCTCATAAATGAACGTATGCCCCGCATGCTTGAGAAGCTTCTCGTATGTTTGAAGATCTTTTGGGAGATCCGGCCGTTCGTACGTCATCCAGGAACCCGCTCGGATGAGGCCGCGAAGCTCGTTAATTTCGTATTCAAGATTTTCGCGTTTTGTGTGATCATACTCTTCCGATAGTTTTCCGAGCATAAGGCCGAGATCTTGGCACATGATAGGTTCATATTTCCACGGGTCGCAGCTATACGCATGTGCGCAGGCATCGGCGTGTCCATGTTGTTCAAGATACGCATGGAGATCCGTGACAGATGGAAGATGCTCGATATCGCCATTGATATTTTGGCGTTTTTCTCTTTGTGTTTTTGCAATTGCGATTTCTGAAGGTGTGCGTGGACCTTCCATTCGTACGGAAAACGGTGAAGTTATTCGGCGGACAGGCGGTCGTGTGTTCCGAAATGGATTTTCCGAAGTTTTTGTCTTCATACAAAACGTTCTGGCCATTTTGTATCAACCTTCACGTTGAGTGTGAGGAAGACCTTTGACTCGGTTACGGCTTCAAGCTCTTTTCGCGCCGCCATACTGATGCGCTTGATCATTCCTGCACCTTTCCCAATAATCATTCGTTTGTAACGATCTTCCGTTGTGAATACGGTAGCTGCAATCATGCGCGACCCATTTGGTCGAACTTGTACATCATCCAACACTACTTTGATGCTGTAGGGGATTTCTTGTTCTAAATTCAGGAATATTTTTTCGCGGATTAATTCTTCTAGCCACTGATTGTGTCCGATATCGGTAAGCTGGAGATCTGGATAATGCGGGTCACCTTCGGGTATGAGTGCAAATAGCGCATCGACGAGGCGATTTAAGTCTTTTCGTCCAAGTGCAGAGAGCTCCATCGTCTTTTTTTGTCCGACATCGACTGCTCGAAACGCATCAAGATGTACTTTTTTTTCTAGTGCGAGATCAGATTTATTAATAATCATAATTACTGGGATCTTCGCTGCGCGGAGAAGATTTTGGATGTGTTCTTCTTCGGGGCCAATACTCCGTGTTGGATCGGCGACATAGACGATTGCATCTACACCTTCTAGCGTCTCACTCACGAATGCGTTGAGTCGGCGAGAGATACGGTCCTTTTTACCTAAAAAGATCCCCGGCGTATCCACGAAGACGATCTGTCCACGTCGATCATGCAGAATGCCGCGGATAGGATGCCGTGTGGTTTGCGGTTTTGGCGTCACGATTGCGACCTTAGTTCCGATGAGCGAATTTAATAACGTGGATTTCCCCACGTTTGAACGCCCAGCAAGCATGACAAATCCAGATTTCATTATTTTAAGTATAGCGTAGTTTCACAACCACTTCCACATGCCGCGTGTGGGGAAAAAGGTCAATCGCTTGAACGGATTCAATATGATACACGTTTTTGAATTGTTTTAATTCTTCGACAAGCCGATGATAGTTACATGAGACGTAGACAATGGTTTGTGGATGCTTCTCAATGATGGCTTTGATAACCTTTGGATGTAGGCCCGCGCGAGGCGGGTCGAGAATCATGCAGTCTGTCTCGATATTTTTCCATGATAGATCTTCCGCTGGACCAGAAGTGAAGTCGCATTGGGTGGCAACGCCGTTCATTTTTGCGTTGTATTGTGCGAGATTAATTGCCTCAGCGTCAATTTCAAAACCAGAAATGTGCAATGAAGACACCTGTTTTGCGAGAAAGATGCTAAAGAATCCGAGTCCGCAATAGAGGTCTAAAATACGGTGAGAGTTGGTGTGATCTCGTATTCCTGTAAATTCCGCCACTTTTCGTTGCAGTTCTTCTGCCATTACTGTGTTGGTTTGGAAGAAGGAGTTTGGGTAAATGCGATAGCGGATATTGCTCGCGATCTCCGTGATCCATGGATCGCCGATTAGTGTATCAAATTTTTGAGCGAAGGAGATATCCGTAGGTAATGATTGTTCGCCAATGAGGAGCGAAGTGCAGAGCTTGGCAAGAGAAGTAGTGAGTAATGAGCGGTAGGCGGGGGTGATTCGAGATGCGTCTTTAACGACGACAATGATCATTCGTTGATTTGTGTGTTTTCCGTCGCGGATAACCACATAGCGAATATCGCCAGTATGAAATTTAGCATCCCATGGTTGGAGATCTGCTTTGTGCATCCAGTCGCGGACGAGCTGAAGTGTTTCACCGACGTTGTCGTCCAAAAGTAGACAGGTCGTGAGATCAACATAGCGGTTCCATTGGCCATATTCTTTCAATCCGATTTCACCGTTCCAGCCGACCGCGTAATCCATACGGTTACGGAAATAAAATGGGGTCGCAGAAGGATGTGCTGTGTGTTTTTCAGCGTGCTGATTTGTAGGTGTCTCTACCAGGCACGGCATAACCTCTGTTATGCGTTCGTTATGGCCGGCATTTGCGAACGCGGCGTTAATCATATCTTGTTTGATTCTTCGTTGTGCATCATACGAGAGATGTTGCCATAGACATCCGCCGCATATACCTGCGTGCGGACAGGGTGTTGAGACGCGGTCTGGTCCCGGTGTCACAATGGACTCTATTCGCGCAACTTTCACGCCATGATCACGTTTCACAAAAGTTGCGATAACCTCGTCGCCGGTTGTGGAGAATGGAATGGCGATCCTGCCTGAACCAACAGTCGTTTTATCTGAGTGCAATTCAAAGACTCCGCGACCTTTATCGTCAAAAGCTTCAATCTTTCCGGTGAGTCGGTGTCCAAATCGCATATATGTGTTGAGTAGCGTTAAGAAAAATTTTAAAGAAGATTTTTTAATATTGAGATGACAGAAATATCAGTATAGCGTAGGCTAACGGAAATCACCCTCTTATGTCGAGGACTCTTCACCTTATTGCGCATGATATTCGCTCTGCACAGAACGTTGGTTCGCTGTTACGTACGTGTGATTCGCTTGGTGTAGCGAAACTTTGGATTACGGGTTATTCACCGACGCCAAAACACAGCGGTGTGGCTAAGACGGCATTAGGCGCGGAATATTCTGTTATTTGGGAGCAAACAACGGATGTGTGTGTACTCATCAAGCAGCTTCGTATAGATGGGTTTCGTATTATCGGACTTGAGATTGATCCTCGTGCTGTAGATCTTGAGGCATATATGCCGACGGAACGAATGGCACTCCTTCTTGGTAATGAGGTTAACGGTATTCCAGCAACGTTGCGTGCGGAATGTACGGACCTTGTTTCTATTGCACAGAAGGGCGTTAAAGAATCGTTGAATGTCTCCGTTGCGGCGGGTATTGCGAGTTACTGGATGAAGCATGCGGTTATCCCTCGTAGCTCGCAGCTTGTATCTCGGGTATGATTCAATAATTCACTGTGATTTTTCCAGTTTTCTACTATGCCTCGTGTTTCTATCATCATCCCGACCAAGAATGAGGAAAAGATGCTGCCAAAGCTCCTCGATAGTGTGAAAGCGCAGACGCTGAGTGATGTTGAGATAATCGTAGCGGATGCGCATTCATCGGATGCGACACGTTCAATCGCTGAATCCTATGGCGCGCGGGTTGTTGAGGGAGGTATGCCTGGACCTGGCCGAAATAAAGGCGCAATTCATGCACGAGGTGAAATTATTGCGTTTCTCGATGCAGATGTCCAGCTTCCGTCGAGTAAGTTTCTTGAGGAATGTGTTTCGGAGATGGATCGAAAGGGGTTGGATATTGCAACGTGCAAAGTCCGGCCGCTGAGCCGTAAACCCATTGATCGGGCGCTTCATGAGGCATACAACGCGTTCGTTATTGCAACGGAAAAAATTCGTCCGCATGCACCCGGATTTTGTATTCTCGTGCGGCGCCATGTACATCATGATATTAAAGGATTTGATGAGGATATTGTGTTTGCCGAGGATCATGAATATGTTCAGCGAGCGCAAAAACAAGGCAATCGTTTCGGTATCCTGCGGTCACATCCAATTGCGGTTAGTGTCCGGCGGTTGGAAAAAGATGGACGTCTTATACTCGCACTTAAATATATTTTTAGCGAGCTGCACATGGTGACCAAAGGACCGTTTAAAAAGGGCCTCCCGTTTGATTATGATATGGGCGGCGATGAACCTAAGGATACAGAGCCATCTTCATCGCAAAAGTGAAGGCTCGACAATGGGTGAAGTGCAAGGCATAATCGCGCAGAGGTTTTGTGCATAAAATATTTGGATTGTCGATAGATATTTGTGTGTCGTTCTCGTAAAAAATGATAACAGTGGCCAATTATAAGATTTTTTACTATAAAAGTTTTATTGTAGGCGCAGAAGATGTTCAGGGGTTATAATCATTGTATATGACATTAAAAACTATAAAGCTTGCGCTTCCAATTTTAATTCTGCCGCTTGTTGGTGTTGGATGTTTTAAGATCAGTCCTCGCATCGCCAAAGCGCCTCAGTCTCCAACAGTCGCGGAGAGCAGTCCACAGCAACCGTCGTCCGCAGAAAAATTTCCAGTCCTTGCGTACGTCGATTTGCAAAAAGGGGCAGCGACGGTTACGCGCGGAGATTCCACGGTAACTGTTCAGGATGGGCTCGCACTTCAGCAAGGTGATGAAGTCCACGTAATTCAGGGGCCGGTGGATCTAGTATATCCAGACGCGGGTCGATCTGAACTCGCCACAGGAACGAAATTTGTGATTATTCCAGATGACGAAGAAGGTGGAGCGGGTGTTTTTGTGCAGGTCCGTTTGGAAGCTGGGAATATTTGGACACGGTTTGAGCGGTTATTCGGTCATACAGAACGGTTTTCAGTCGCGGCAAGCGGTGTTGTCGCTACAATACGTGGTACCGCGTTCGGTGTATCGATTAAAGGAGATAGCGTCGATGTGCAGGTGGCAAATCATACTGTTCAGGTAACGGCGGAAGAACCTCATTCGTCATCGGCGCCATCCAGTATTCCGCACGTTGTTGAGCTTTCCGCTGGCCAAGGTTTGCATATCACAGCTAAATCTTTGTTAAGCATCAATACGGCGCACCTTGCGGCATTGGTACACCGTCTCACACCGACGGAACGTCGTACAAAAGGATTTATCTTTGGTTCTAGACGAATCCTTCTTAAACGCTTACATCGTCCATTACATCCAGTGATGTTGTCTGGTACTCCTGTCGTAAGTCCGGCTCTTGAGAAGCGGATTGAGATTCTACGTCGTGCCGCGATGATTGAGCGTGTCTTTCCGAAATTTGCGGCACCAATCCGCGCGCCGCTTCAGCAGAAATTACGAAGTCCAACTTCTACGGCGCCGACGATTCAGGGTCCAACGGGAACGTTGTCGCGATAAACGAGGCATGTCATTCATTATTCAGAAACTTGGTTGATACGGTTGTCTTTTTAAAGTGACTTCTTCCATTGCCAAACAGCTTAATTTGGAGCAGAATATGCGCGACGTACATGAATCAGTCCCGCATCAGAAATTTTTGTATTATTGCCCACATCGATCACGGGAAATCCACCCTGGCTGATCGTCTTTTGGAAACAACGGAAACGGTCGAAAAGCGTAAGCTTCAGGCGCAGATGCTTGATACGATGGATTTGGAGCGCGAGCGCGGGATCACAATTAAACTCCAACCTGCACGCATGGCCTATAAAGCTGCAGACGGAAATGGGTATGAGTTGAATCTCATTGATACACCCGGACATGTTGATTTTACGTATGAGGTATCTCGGTCGCTTGCGTCCGTCGAAGGCGCTATTTTGCTCGTCGATGCGACACAAGGTGTACAAGCGCAGACGATCGCGAATCTCTATCTCGCAATTGAGCAGGATATCGCTATCATTCCAGTGTTGAATAAGATTGATCTTCCAAATGCCGAGGTCGAGCGTCGCGCCGAAGAGGTTATGAAGCTTATCGGTTGTAAACGTGAGGATATTATCTCCGCATCGGGGAAGACTGGCGTCGGCGTTCCATTAATCCTTGAACGCATTGTTCATGATGTTCCATCTCCCGTAGGTTCGGTCGATAAGCCGTTTCGTGCCGTTATTTTTGATTCTAAGTATGACGAATATAAAGGTGTGATCGCGTATGTCCGTGTTGTGGACGGTTCACTCGCGAAGAACGAAAGGATTCATTTTATTGCAACGTGTTCTGATGGTGATGCTCTCGATGTTGGCTATCTCACGCCGCAACCTATCTCTGCGCCAACACTTGGAACGGGCGAGATTGGCTATATTGTGACAGGGCTTAAGGATATCAGTGCAGTACGTGTCGGAGACACTGTCGCCCGTGCTGTGACGTTGGCAGAAACGGAAGCACTTCCTGGATATAAAGAGGTCCGTCCGATGGTGTATGCGGGGATTTTTCCCAAGGAAGGAAACGAATATGAGCGCCTTCGCGATGCAATCATGAAACTCAAGCTTTCCGATGCCGCACTTACATACGAACCGGAGCATTCGACGGCACTTGGATTCGGGTTCCGGTGCGGTATGCTTGGCATGTTGCATCTAGAGATTGTGCAAGAGCGTCTACGACGTGAACATAACATGGAGATTGTTGTGACTACGCCATCTGTGGCTTATGAAGTAACGCTTACAAACGGTGAGGAAATAATAATTACATCGCCGCAGGCATTTCCAGAACCTTCATATCTCAAAGAGGCACGTGAGCCATGGGTTGTGGTCGATATTGTCTGCCCAGCAGAATATCTCGGCAATGTTATGTCTCTTGTTACGGGTCGCCGTGGCCAGTTTAAGACTACAGAATATTTTGATGTAACACGTGCTGTTTTGCATTACGACATGCCGTTATCATCTGTGATTGTGGATTTTCACGATCGGTTGAAGAGCGCAACATCGGGATATGCTTCGCTTAATTATGAGTTTATTGGATATCGTCCCGCACCGATCGTTTTGTTGAATATTCTCGTGGCTGAGAAACCTGTAGCTGCGTTTGCCACGCTTATTCATGATTCGGAGGCCCAGCGACGCGGACGTGAGATTGTTTCGACACTTAAGGATACACTTCCACGCCAACAGTTTGTGGTAAAGATTCAAGCGGCTATTGGAGCTAATGTTATTGCATCGGAAAGACTCTCTGCGTTTCGTAAGGATGTAACTGGATACTTGTATGGAGGCGATGTAACGCGTAAAATGAAATTGCTCGAAAAGCAGAAGAAAGGAAAGAAGCGTATGATGGCGCAGGGGACGGGGACAGTGGAGATTCCACAGGAAGCGTTTATCAAAGTCTTGCGACGCGGAGATGTTAATTAAGAAGATATAAAATTATATGAAGAAAAAAACGAAGCAGATTCTTTGGAAGATCGTCATCGGGTTCATCGCCTTTGCGACGGTTTTTTTCCTGTTTGCGCCATTTGCGAGTAATTTTTAAGCATGATGACTGTTACGCCGATTCGGACGAGCATTTTTTCGGCGCGGGATTCTTTAGTACAGTTTATTCGTAAACATGTCGTACATCTTTGTGATGGAGATATTTTTGTTGTGACGTCTAAACTTTTGGCGCTGGCTCAAGGTCGTGTGGTGGAAATACGAACACCGGATGATAAGGAGCGGTGGATTCGAAAACAATCACAGAAGGTTCTTCGTACGCCTTGGTGTTTTTTGACGGAAATAAACGGTGAATGGTGTGCGAACAGCGGTGTCGATGAATCTAACGCAGACGGAAAACTCATTTTATTTCCAAAAGGCATTTCAAGTGCCGCTCAACGCTTACGTCGTTCTTTAATGCACGACTTTCGGATTGAGCGGCTTGGTGTACTCATTACGGATACGCGTCTTATTCCGATGAAGCGCGGGTCCATGGGCGTTGCGGTCGGTATTGCTGGTTTTGAACCGTTGCAAAGCTATATCGGACGACAAGATTTATATGGTCGCCCGTTAAAGATGACTGAATCTAATGTAGCTCAAGCACTAGCTGCTGCCGCGGTCTTCGTTATGGGTGAGGGGGATGAACGTTGTCCATTTACTTTAATCAGCGGAGCGTGTGTTAACTTTACATCTCGGCGAACATCGCTTACACCGCTTGTGGTCGATCCGTGTCAGGATCTTTATTGTGCGGCATACTCCTCGCGCGCGCCAGTCGAAACGAACGTCCAGCCGTCTTCGCGCTCGATAAAAAGCCAGTCAACAGGTTGATCCCAAGATTCTCGTTGAAGATGGGTAGCGCTTATCTGATCTAAAAAACAGACACCAATACGCATCCATGCGGCGGGGAGTTTGTCTAGAAAACGATCGTACCATCCACCTCCGCGTCCATGTCGTGTTCCCCATCGATCAAATTGTCGACCGGGAATGAGGATATACGCTGTTGCGCCTTCTTGTCCGCGGATGATTTCGGAAGCATTTTGGACGGGGTCTGTGTCGCGTGCGTTCGTTACCACGATTCGATTATTGTGCAACGATGCAGGTAGAGGAATACGTCTTGGGTCTGGCTCGTTGGCTAATGGTGTATACCAGATTTCGAGATTCGTCTGACGAAGAAATGTCTGTAAAGAGTTCGGTATGCTTGATATGTTGTCCATAAAAGTATACATTCATACGGATCGTCAAATGCTTTTGTTTGACGGTTTCAGATCCTACCGTAACACGGAGGCATGATCATGAAAAAACGTACATTAGTAACATCGACATTTGAGGAAGTCGCTAAGAAAATGGGGATTGATATCCATATTGAACCGGGTTGGGGATATGTCGGAAAGATTACTCTTCCCGATGGTCGGACGAGGTACTTCCGAAATACAAATTTTGATCTTAATGGGCTTGGGGCATCTGAGA
>QIKL01000050.1 GCA_003231955.1 Candidatus Uhrbacteria bacterium
ATCCAACCAGCGTAACAAGTATGATCTTTCTTCCGTCCAGGAAGTCCCTCTCGGGACTTCCTGGACCACCCCAAGGCCGCATCCATCCGAGATGGAGCCTTCAGGTGGTCCAGACGGACCGAATAAAATTTGGAAGGAAAATAAAGTGGAAAGAAGGAATCGGTGCAACGTCGTCAAAGCCGCGGAGAGATTCCGTGCTCACGCGGCACATATACCGCCAGACGAACATGATGCTCCGACCGAGCATGCTACTTCTGCGGATACGATTTCGTTACCGCACCCGCGGTCTTCTTCCACAGCTCTCTTGCCCATGCGAGGGATTATTCTTTCAGAAACAGATGGCTTTGTCATCTTCCAGATCAATAAAGTCATCCGAAAATATCGAGACGGAAGAGAAGAGAGAGCCGTGATGCTCTTCTCCATCATCCGTGCTCCCGCACAGAAGGAGGATATAGAATATTATACATGGCTGTATTCCATCCATGGATGGGAAATCGCCACCGCAGGGGAGACAACATGCCAAGTTGCATATGTTCCCTATGAGCCAGATGCACCGTACCGCATGTTGCGACGCTCGGATGTACAGCTCACGGAATTACAACTTGGGCATGTCCCAAGCCTCGATAAAGAGGATGGAAGCTTATTACGAGAGGCATACGAATATTATCCGTGGTCTCCGTTCATATTCCCCGTTATACCTGAACCATACTAACTTCGTTCCGACCGCCCTACGTCATGTCTGGACGGTCGGTCGCTTTTCTTGGCGCCGGACAAATCAGGCCCCGAGATTGAGCGCTTGACGTAAAAAAAATAGGTACCTACGATAGGAGAATACTTGCATTTGGAACTGCGAAACGCCGTACGCTTTTGATGGTAGACTTTCGCGGCTTCCCCGTCTTCAGACGGAGAAAACTCTCTCTCCTCCCACGAAAACTTTTCCATCTTCTTCCGCGTGGCAGCGCTTCGCAGCTCTGAGTGCATGTATCAAAATAAAATCCGGTATCGACCGGAATTTTTTATACTTAAAATGAACGAGATGAAGTACTTACAGATGGAATGATATCCGTTGATGTTGCCTTAGAACGAATATACATAAGATGCCGCTCAATGACCGTCGTTCTGCTATATCGCCGTCGCGCTTCAACACGAACCATCGAAACACCTACAGGAACATCAACAACCGATGTAAACGTACCAGAAGGTTCGACAAAGGACTGCCGACCATTTATGAGAACTCTTGCGCTTATCGCCGTCACTCCCGTAACCGTCACATGCGGCGATGTAACTCGTTGTCCTTCCACGGGCAAATGCACTTCAAGCGGCGGCGGCGTAGAGATATCCCATGCCTGCAGAACAACATATGTACCAACCGCAAGGACTAACACACTGAATCCTAAAAAGACAAACAACCGAGAGGCAACAAAAAAATCACGCCTGCGCAATTTATGTCGCAAAGAGCGCTCTGGCTCACGCGCAAGCTGGCGTACATTCAGTAACTCCCGATATTTAGATAAAAAATAATCCACCCGCCCTTCAAGCGCGCGAATAAGCGTTTGAATGTGTCGTTCCGCATAGACTGGATCAGAGATATCTTCGAGACGTTCATCCTCAAATGCCGCAATAAGCGCCGGATGGATGCCAGAAAAGCGCCCAAGAACTTCACGTGAGTACCCTCGTAATTCACGCAATTCACGCAAGTCCGATCCAAAACTAGAAGGTCCTTGGGCGATCCGCTTTTGGACAAATGACATATCATTCCCCGTCTCCCTCGTTCTCAAAATTGGGAATCTCTTGATCGACTTGCTCTAAGGCGGGATGCGAAATCGGTGGGGCAGGTGTGGGCGCCTGATCCATACCATTTGTAAATTCGACTCTTAAGATCTCACGCGGTTTTGCACCATCTGCAGGACCAATGAACCCGTCCGTTTCTAAAAGATCGAGTAATCGTGCGGCACGAGCATAGCCGACTTTTAACCGACGTTGAAGAAGCGATGCCGAAGCTTTACCGGCACGAATAATTTCTTCCTTAGCATTCGGAATCAACGGATCTGCGTCTACGTCAATCCCATTTGAGACGTTAGAGCGACCGCCGCCCCCATTGACGCGTTCCACAACAGCCGCATCATATTCTGCAGGTTCATATTTAGATTTAAGAAATTCAACAATACGGCTAATCTCATCATCCGAGATAAATGTTCCTTGCAATCGCTTCGGTGTCCCCATATCCGCCGTCTGAAAAAGCATATCACCACGACCGACTAACTTTTCAGCGCCTACGGAATCCAAAATCATCCGCGAATCAATAGATGACGCAACCGCAAACGCAATTCGCGCAGGAATATTTGCCTTAATGAGGCCCGTCAGCACATCGGTTGACGGCCGCTGAGTTGCGAGAACGAGATGAATACCGACTGCGCGAGACATCTGTGCTAAACGTACGATCGGTCCTTCAACTTCTTGCATCGCCGTGACCATAAGGTCAGCTAACTCGTCAATGACAATCATAATATACGGAAGTTTTTCCTCAGCTTTGGCGTTGTAAGCAGCGATATCACGCACACCAAATTTTGAGAGTTTGTCGAACCGCTGATCCATTTCACGCAACGCCCATTTAAGCGAATTCACCGTTTTTTCGACATCCGTAATCACAGGTGTCAAAAGTTGTGGAACACCATTGTAAGTTTGAAGCTCAACACGCTTTGGATCTACAAGAATCATCTTGAGATCGTCAGGTCCATTCGCATAGAGCATCGAGACAATAAGTGTATTCAAGCATACAGATTTTCCCGAACCCGTCGCACCAGCGACAAGGAGATGCGGCATCCGTCCGATATCAGTAATCCATGGTCTACCAGACACGTCACGACCTAGACCGAATGGTAATACACTATTTCGATCCTTCCATTCTTTGGACTCAAAGAGTTCACGAAGTCCCACCGTTGCGACACTTTGATTTGGAACTTCGATACCCACAAGCGATTTTCCAGGAATCGGAGCTTCAATACGAATTGGATGTGCGGCCAACGCAAGTGCGAGGTCATTATGCAACGCTGTAATCTTAGTTAGTTTTACACCTTCTGCTGGTTTTAATGTGAACTGCGTAACAGTTGGCCCAATCGAGACATCAACCATTTCGACGGGGATTCCAAACGTCTCAAGCGTCCGTTGAATCACAGCCTGATTCCGCATAATGTCACCAGCCGTAGGCTTCTGATCGCGACGGGAAAGAAGCTCAATAGGGATCTCAACCTTCGGCTGACGCCTCCGAGGCTTTGGCTTATGCGAAACTACAGCCTCTTCGTTTTCTGTTATCTCATCTATGTTATCTTTTTCTTCATCCTTTTTGTTCTTGTCTTCTATTTCTTTCTCCTCTTCTATCGTCTCGACTTGTGGCGGAGAAACCTGCACTGGATGTGCAGAGGTGCGAATTCGCTCTTCGACTCGACCTGCACGCGCAGATATTATCCAGCCGAACGGAATCATAAATATCTGAAAAATCTTCCGAAGAAAAACAAAAATACGATTCAGAAATGCAACGACACTTCGCAGTGAAGTATTAAAAATTAAGAGCAGCGAAACGATGACTAACGCAGCAAAAATCGTACCTGCACCAAATGCGCCAAGAAACGACGCGAACGGAATGGAGATAAGCTGACCGAGCTTCCCACCAATCTTTGCGAGCTCATCCGCTGTTGCATTTGGTCCAATCGCGCTTGCGAGATGCACAAACGGATTCATAGAAAAAAAGAAAAGGATAAACCCAATATAGTTTGTGCCTTTTAGCTGAAGCCGTCTCGGTGCAAGTTCGTAGATGCCGCTCGCAATAAGAAAAAACGGCAGGACGATACGGTCCCATCCCAAAATATGTGCCATTCCGCCGTCGATTGCGACACCAAAACTTCCGGCGAGATCAAAGAGTGACAAGAGGAGCAGCGCGGCGACTGCAAAAATCGCAACGGTCAAGATGCCGTGCGCAGTCTCTGGATCGAGAGAAAAATCGATGCGGGATTTTGATCTTCGGCGTCGTGACATGGGACTTTCTCCCTTATCTTAGCGAATCTGCGGCCAAAAGTCACGCCATGTTCTTCTGATCATTTCATACATAAGAAGCTTCATATCTCTAAATTATTCTACAATATATTGAAGTAATTCTCGCACTCAATCATCACCACATGTCACACGAAAAAAATGTCTACTTGTCTGATGGCGGGCGTTCAACATCATCTTCATCTTTCGATGCGCCGACTGGGACTTTAATTCCGTTGGCCTCAGCTTCGCGTGAGCGCCAAAGCTCAATAATCTGTTTCCGAATTGGGACAAAGAGTTCTGATCGTTCACGCAATGCAGCTTTAGCATTTTCGCGTCCCACACCGAGTTTTTCGTCATTATATGAATATGAGTTTCCAGATTTCTTAATAACACCGTACTCCGTTGCAAGATCTAGAAGATCGCCAGAAAGTGAAATTCCCTCGTTATACATAATATCGAACTCGCATGTGCGGAACGGTGCGGCGACCTTGTTTTTGACCACCTTCACCTTAACACGGTTGCCAATAATTCGGTCTCCCATTTTGATCTGTGCAGAACGTCGAACCTCAATGCGCAACGAGGAATAAAATTTTAGAGCTACACCACCTGTTGTCGTTTCGGGATTGCCAAATACCACACCAATCTTTAGACGCGTTTGATTAATAAATACAACAACAGTTTTAGTCTTAGAAATAATACTCGTAAGTTTGCGCAGTGCCTGCGACATCAACCGCGCCTGCAACCCCATATGTGAATCGCCCATATCCCCCTCAATCTCAGCCTTCGGTGTAAGCGCGGCGACTGAATCCACAACAATTACGTCGAGCCCATTTGACCGCACGAGTGTCTCAACAATATCAAGTGCTTGTTCACCCGTATCTGGCTGAGAGATTAAAAGTTCATCAACGTTCACACCAATTTTCCGTGCGTAATCAGGATCAAGTGCATGTTCGGCGTCTACAAAGGCAGCCAATCCATCAAGTTTTTGTACTTCTGCGATGATATGCTGTGCAAGTGTAGTCTTACCAGATGATTCTGGACCATAGATTTCGACAACGCGGCCACGCGGCACACCTAGAACGCCAAGTGCAAGATCGAGTGAAAGACATCCTGTCGGGATTGTATCAACCATCATCTTTTTTGCTTCACCGAGGCGCATAATACTCCCCTCGCCAAATCGCTCTTTAATCTGATCAATTGCTTCCTGCGCCGCACGTTTCCGCTCATCACGCTCGTCTGTTTGTTTTTTTGCCATAAGATTGAAGTATAAGAAGTATAAATAGATGTTCTAATTTTGTTCTATCTTGTCACTTTTAACTTTACCATGCAAGTCATTAAATGTGGATAAAAAAACCGCCAATCAAATGAACCAATTTTAAGTATATAAGATGACCCCGCCTGCGAATGACAGGCGGGGTCCGATAAAGATCAAGGGAAACTGTTCACACGAGCGTTATAGTATGGTTGCCCCTTGGTGTTATTGGGAACCATATCCACCGACAGATCAGATCCGTCCGCCTTCAGGGAGACAGTACCAACTGTCGAACCGCAACCTCCCGTTGTACACGATTCGTCACCCCAGAACCGACCATTTGGTAAATCGATCTGGAATACGAACGACGTTGTGCCATGCGGAACATGAAAGATACAATCCAGCATACCATCGCCGGGCTGCGTATCAACACATTCCGTGACTGTTCCCCATGTCCTCGGTGCACCATTCATCGGTTGCCACCATGCTTGAAGAACAGTTAAGCCTGGAATGACGGGTCCGCTGTAGTGCAGATGAATTTGCACAGATCCGACAGGATAATGTCCGCCAGAACCCGTCGAACCACCTGAATTCGAGCCTTTCCCGTTAGACGAGGTTCCGCCCGAACCTGATGCTCCACCGGAACTGGAATGTGTACAAGCGGGATCTGACGTACAAGCGGGATCATCGCAATCCGTTTTGCCATTACAATCATCGTCAATTCCATTGGTACACGATTCGGCAAACGGCTTGCATGAACCCCAGCTGCACATAGGCCCGTCACAGACACGCTCACCCGGAGTATTGCATGATGAGATGCACGATGGACCGCCGGTCTCTCCCAGTTTGCACTGAAAAATCTCGTCGATCTGTCCGTTCCCATTGTCATCCTTGCCATTGCAGATCTCGACACCAGATGAACCGGCATCAACGTTGCCACCATTGGAAGCTCCAGCATCTGGAGAGACCCCAGCATCGACATCAGGCACACCGCCACCTCCACACGAACCTCCGCCAGGACATGGCGGCGAAACCGCGCAGGACTGGATAAATGCCTGATCAATAACTGGCAATTTACGAGGTCCAGCAACCACGTCGATGACAGACTGCGGAAGCGAGACAACGTGCTCCCAACGATATCCGAGTTCCTCAAAGATGGCGCCCGATGCGATGGGGACACGCGTTCCCTGCGGCGTCACAATGGACACCTCGGATGTATCGTTCGTCTTCACGAGTGTACCAGGACGAAGTCGCCTCATGCCCATATTGGTATAGGTCTGTTCAAGGAGCGAGATCTTACTCTGATTTGAAATCAGATCCTCAGACCCAAATCCCCATGACAGAAGTGCTTCCCACCGAATGACGTCGTAGCGTTCCGCTACGTCGCTGTAGGCCATGACGACGGTGGATGACCCTGGACGCTGATAGAGCGTAACCGGACCGAGTGATGCGACATCTGGACCTTTGGCGTAGCACGCAAACTCGCCTTTCGACGCTTTGACTGCCTGCGTCATATCGTATCGATCTGCCGCCATGACGCTGGTTGGCACATATGCGATGGTCCGTACATCTGTCACGAGCCAATACATGCCTGAACTATTCTCGAGAAGCGTACCTGGCGGATGATGCCTGACGTTATTTGCACTCTGGAATGCTGGATCGCCATTGGCTGCAACGACAACAAAGGGATCCAAGAATGACGGATGCCTAAGTGCGTGCGTGACTGGATCGGTCGTGAATTCGCTTCTTGGAACGTAGCCTTTAACCACATCCGCGAGTGATGTCTGTGCAAACCGACCCTTTCGCATTCCCCAATGAAGGTGATGCCAGTCGATAGATTGACCCGCGCCGTGCCAGTAATGAGCGATATGAGCCACGTACTGACCGCGGCGAACGATCGTGCCAACGGTCGGATTTCCGCGCCGAGCGGCTGGATCATAAGGGACGGACGACTCACATAAGACGTGCCCGAGGATGCTCAACACCGCTTGGCCACTCGCGAACTCATGCTCAAGGACTATCACACATCCGAGATAGTGCGCATTGTGTCTAGAGTCTGATCCATATCCACCGAACAGCCGGTTCGTCGTCACGCGGACAATACCATCCGCAGGCGCAAGCACCTCCGTTCCGACTGGCGTTTCGCTGACCACGGTATCGCGGCCCGTGTGGGCGCCATACTCAGTACAGCCACTCGGACCACTAGCCAGACAAAAATTGGAGTTGATGCTCCCGAAACCAAAGCCGAAATCCGATGTATCGAATCCGTCAATTGGAAACTGAAACACGAATGCGTATGGGATCCCTGTCGCGGGATCAATTTTGAGGCTACTCGCCACGGTTGTGTGATCCGACGGAACGGACACATTGTGCGTACAACCGACAGCCGCAAACGCGGCGATCATGAGGAAGCTCCAAAAAATCTGTATACGGGACATGTCTACCTCTCTGTCTTCTGTCTAAAATGTTGTCCAAGGAACGATTACCGTTTCCCTATTTCCATCCGCGATGCATCTCGGACGGAAGAAGAAATGCGCACGAAACCTACCGATTAACAATCGTTTGGGTTTATTTTTTTTAGAATTCAGCGTGAAAAACGAATATATGTCACTTGAGACGAACCGATGCGATATAAGATTTGATCGCGTTAGGTACGGTGTCGGGCCATGGCATCCAATTCCCAAAAGGGTCCTCACCATATTCCAACATAAGCGCCGTAGATGTTCCCGCCATGAAAAAAGCAGATCCTCCCGTAAGGCTTGGCACGGGTACGATGTATCCGTCACGGCCGGCAATAGTATGCTTTGTAATATTCGGCGTACCAAGTGCTTGATCCAGCACCCCAACATCATTGATCACATACTCCGTGATGAGCATCTCCGTATTCTTGCCGATCAAATGTACGATTGTCTCCCGAGTTGCGGCCGTCCCGTTTAGATCTTTCGCATCTTTACCGGCGATCTGATTTTGGCGAACAACACTCCATTCGGGACCAAGACCCGCCAGTACATCACCTGAATTAAACTTTGCGCTCGTAAAGGCCGGAAGGCCGGAAACTGACGACGATAATGAGGTACTAGACGGCGTTGGTGGCGCTCCAGGAACGAATCGAACAATAACGGCAATAACGACGATGAGGACAATAGATCCAATGAGAATCCACCGCGCAGATAAGAAAGATGATTTCATATAGCAATGATATTACTGCAATATCGCCATAATGGCGACCCGCAGAAGCTGGATCCGCCCTCTCGTCCACACGTACACAAAGCAGTCTCCCGCCACGTACCAATATAATGTCGGAACGGTTATACGTTTCGTCGGTATCTACGGACCGAGCAAATAGAGCAATACAACATCACATTCCCCCACGGACATCGGCCGCTCCAGTCACCGTACCAAAGCGAGGCGCCTGACAGGGCCGCGTTACCCTCCCTGTCCGCACCGAATGCCCATGATCTTGCACACATCTCTATCTGATGCATCACCAGCCTCTCGGGTTGTCGAGGTGCGGGGTCCAACGACCCACCCTTCCAGACTAAGGTCTATAAAAGACATGGTCAATTATTTTTGTCTGTCAGCGTCGACAAACAAAAATAGTTGTTTGAGAGAAGGTCTCTGGTTGATCATCTGTGTTCTATAATGTCGAGCGAGGTGACATGTCAGAGCATTCTGACAGCTCTATCCACAGCCTCATTTTCGAAGATCGGACGTTTTTCCGACATACTAAGAAGACGCCAAAGCCACCAGATGAGTAAATATGCAGCGCCCAAAAACCAAATATTCAATCCGTGAATCTGAAGATCTAACCATGTCGCGAGACGCGAAAGACGTGCGATTTCAATAATAGAGTGTGCCAAACCGAGCGCAGGAAGGCGGAAGACAACGGAAAATGGTGCAGAACCAATTGCCACGGCCGCCGCACCCCATAGCATAGTCCACGGCACAAGCGGAAGTGCGAGTAAATTCGTCAGCAAACCAGCGAGCGTCATCTGCCCAAAAAGCCATGCCGCATATGGCGTAATCATAAGTGTTGCGGCGAATGTTGTTGCCGCGGTCGCACGCAAACCAAGCGTTCGCGGCATCCATTTTATCCGTGCTTCAATAATCGGAGACCACGAAATTAAACCCCATGTCGCTAAAAATGACAGTGCAAATCCAGCATCGTAACAAAGAACCCATGGATCGTATGCGGACAAAATCGCCGCGGCGACGAGCAAAAGACGATCGGGCCATGCTTTCCGACCGATCTCACGCGCGGCGAGAATAAGCCAGCCCATAACTGCGGCACGAAGAACGGATGCGGACGCGCCGACAAAGATCGTAAAAATAATAAGCATGATCGTCGTTACCCAAAAAGCTTGGCTCCTCCCGAGACCAAGTGAAAGAAGAATTACTGCGACGATCGTAACCACTATTGTAACGTTAGATCCGGAAACCGCGACGAGATGCATAAGTCCGGCACGCTGGACGTCCATACGAAGCGTTGCACCGAGATGTTCATCGCCGTAAAGGATGCCCGCAATAAGTTCCGCCTCATCTGAGGGGAATAGCAATTTAATCCGAGCCGTCAATGCACGTCGATATCCCGTAAGACGAGCTGGAATATCCCATGGACGTGGTGCAGCCTTCTCCACGAGGCTAATCGTACTTGAACACTCATTCCAGATTCCGCGACGAGCAAGCGATGCACGCCGGTTCATGCTAGACGAAAACGTCGTAGGCAAACGCGGCTTACAAAAAAAAGAAACAGACGACCCTGAGGCAACATCATCTTTTGAGACGTAAACGAGGAGTTTTGAACCCAAACCCGTAACATTCAGGCCTCCAGCTGTGTGAACATTAATTGTCGCAGAAATCCGCTTCCCGCTGGGAGCGCTTGTAAGGACGATCCCCGTCATACGTACCATTTGACCGCGCCATGGAAGTAAACCATCCATTGGACGCGGAATCGACGCATCAAATCTCCACACGCCAATCACAGTGAAGAGTAATAAAAGACAGACAAAACCTTCGTACGGCCGATCCCAAAATGTCCATGTACACAACAAAAGAACGCCAGCAGTTGCGCCGAACACATAGGGCGGAATTATTACAAAGGGCTGAATTGAATGAAAAGCGATTCCTATAAGAAACGCTGCTAGAATCCATCCCAACCGCTCACCCCAAGTTTTTGGTATGCGAATAGCCATACTCCACTGCTATCACATCCAGTGAAGAAATCTAGAGAGACAAAGCTCCACTTAGACAAATTCAATCAGACCCGCTATGCAGACAAATGCCGATTTATACATTCCAGAATCTCTGCAGCTATGGCTGGTTTAATAGCTTCTTTTGGCTCAACACCGTTTTTGAGATCATCGCGCATACGAACAAAACTCCATCTAATTGCCTCCACAATATCGGGCGTTAAACCCGGTCTCCTTTCAGCCAACGCTTTTTCAAACGCCGATGCGACACGAGAGGGATCCGACAAAAGATTCTGTGACCATGGCCTAAACAAACGCTGAATCCGCCTAAGCTCCCTCGGCGTCCAATCTTTGTCATGCGGTTCTTTATCCAACGGTTTCTCATCTTCCTCAACACCGCTCGCAAACCCGACATCAAAATCTTCAGATGGAGAAGGAGAGGCTGGGTATTCCTGTTTTTTTGGATATACAAATCCACACATATACTTAAAACGAGATGCTCACGAGGCGTCCTTTAACATACATCACCTTCTTCGGCGCTTTTCCGCTAAGAATATCTTTAACCTTTTTAGAAGCAAGAGCTAGCTTTATCGCACCTTCCTGAGAAATATCCGAAGGCGTAACAATCCGATCTCGCACCTTCCCATTAATCTGCACCACGAGCTCAAACATTGCTGCAATAAGTTTGGATGGATCAGCGATCGGCCATCCAGCAATATGAACCGATGTTTCATGACCCAATCGATGCCAAAGCTCATCTGTAAGATGCGGAGCAAACGGCGCAAGGAGCTTAAGAAATACTTCCGCGACATATCGTGTAAGCGGCCGCATGGATAATTCGTTTGCAAGAATCATAAGCGCGGAAACAGCCGTATTGTAGTGCATGGCCTCAATGTCATCACTCACTTTCTTAATAGTCTGATTAAGAAGCATCTCCGCCGATTCTGATAAGCACACAGCATTCATATCCTCTGCCACGCTGTTTGGAAGATCTCTATCATTGGCCTCCATGCCGTACATTCGCCATACTTTATCGAGGAATCGTTTTACACCTTCAATCCCATTCGTATCCCATGGCGCATCTTGATCAAACGGGCCAATGAACATCTCATACACCCGGAATACATCCGCGCCGTATATGGCAACGATATGATCTGGATTTACAACATTCCCCTTGGACTTTGACATCTTGATACCCCCTTCACCAAGGATGAGCGCTTGCGAACGGCGTTTTGCATACGGCTCAGATCCACATTCACGTGGGACGAGATCCAAATCCCACAACACCTTGTACCAAAAACGTGAGTACAAAAGATGGAGCGTTGTATGTTCCATGCCGCCGTTATAAAGATCAACTGGCATCCAATATCTAAGTTTATCCGTGTCGGCAAAACTTGTGTTATTCTGAGGATCGCAATATCGAAGAAAATACCAAGATGACCCAGCCCAATTAGGCATCGTATCGGTTTCACGCTCCGCCGGATTACCACACCGTGGACAAGTCGTTTCGACCCAATCCCGAATCGTAGCGAGTGGCGACTCCCCCGTATCAATCGGCTCATACTTTTCAACATCAGGGAGTATCACCGGCAACTGATCATCCGACACTGGAACAAACCCACAAGCCTTACAAAGCACAATCGGAATGGGCTCACCCCAATATCGCTGACGGGAAAATACCCAGTCACGCAAACGATACGTCGTCTTCCGTTCTCCAACAGCATTTTGTTCCAGCCATTCAATCATTGCATCCTTAGCTTGAGCTGTCTTTAAATGATCTATAGCACCAGAATTTATAGCAATACCTTCATCAATAAACGGCAATTGAACTTCGGCATGCCCAACCTTTGCAACAACCACCGATGCCGGTAGTCCAAACGTTTTCGCGAACTCAAAATCACGCTCGTCATGCGCCGGAACGGCCATAATGGCCCCAGTGCCATATCCGCCGAGAACGTAGTCCGCAGTCCAAACTGAAATCATCTTCCCATTTACTGGATTTTTAGCCATCACACCCTTCAATTCAATACCCGTCTTCTCCTTGCTTTCCTTCCGCTCAAGTTCGCTCTTTAACCTCGTTCCGTTCTGATACGCACGAACTTTGTCGGCATTTGTCACGTTGCCTTCACGAATCCACGTTTCGATAAGCGGGTGTTCAGGTGCGAGTACAAGATATGTCGTACCAAAGAGTGTATCTGGGCGTGTCGTAAAGACGGTCACCTTATCTGGTAATAAGCACCCACCATCACTGTTCACTTTTAACGATTGGCGTTTAATTTGAAAATCCACATATGCTCCTTCGCTGCGTCCAATCCAATGAAGTTGTTGGGATGTAATCTTATCGAGATAATCCACCGTATCAAGATCACGAATGAGACGATCTGCATACACTGTAATACGGAGCATCCATTGTGATTTTGTCCGCTGTTCAACCGCACTTTCACACCGTTCGCACACGCAACCTCGCGCCTCTTCATTAGCTAACCCAGTCTTACATCGCGGACACCAATTAATAATAGATTTAGTTTTGTATGCCAAACGCCACCCATCGATATATGTACGGACCGCTGCGTCACCTTTGGCGCGGATGATGTCTGGAATCGCGAGTTCGTCGATTGGACGTGCTCGCCCTTCGACCGTATCAAAATATGCGTTAAAGAATCGAAGAAACATCCATTGCGTCCATCGATAATATGACGGATCGCTCGTGTTGATTTCACGCGACCAATCAAATCCAAAACCGAGCGATATAAGTTGACGTTTAAAATTAGCGATATTCCGCATAGTCGCATCTTGCGGTTTCACCTTGTGTTTGATTGCAAAATTCTCGGTTGGCAGGCCAAAGGCATCCCACCCCATGGGATACAGAACGTTCTTCCCTTCCATTCGTTTTTTCCGTGTTAGGATGTCGATCGCAGTAAACGAACGTGGATGGCCTACATGCAATCCCTCGCCAGAAGGATACGGAAATTCGACAAGTCCATAAAATTTGTCCGCATTCTTTTTTGGTACGCCGTCGTGTGCGCGATAGAGGTTATCTTTCGCCCACGCAGCCTGCCATTTTTCCTCAATCTCTTTAAACGGATATCCAGTTGCCATATTTTGTGTAGTCACGCTATCAATTTCGTGCCCTCTACGCAATGATTCGAGAAAATTAGAAAAAAGGCTTCATGGATTTAGAATCTTCCGTATTTTCTGATGACTGCTCTCACGATCCCTTGAATTAGAGGATCGTGGCAGTAAATCGGCTTCATAGTGGAATTGGCTGGCTGAAGGCGAATACGGTCGCGCTCACGATAGAATCGCTTAAGCGTCGCATATTCGTTATCGAGCAGGGCGACAACGACATCTCCATTTTTAGGTGACGGATCGCGCTCCACAATGACGAAGTCCCCATCAAAAATCCCATCCTCAATCATTGAATTTCCTTTGACGCGCAGAACATATGAATTTGCCGAATCACGAATAAGGTCTACTGGCACCGCAAACGTCTCGCGATCTTCCACCGCCTCAATAGGCATGCCAGCCGCGATCAAACCTTTTAGAGGAAGAATCACACTTTTCCCCCAAGTAATCGCCTTTGTCGTCGGCTCAAGATTACGGGCTCCAATCTCACCGCTATTCGCTTTGAGATACCCGCGCTTGCGCAGCGCTTCGATATGCACATGGACCGTAGATGGTGATGCGAGATTAAGCCCATTCGCAATCTCGCGAAACGACGGCGGATACCCTTTATCGTGGATAAACGAAATGACGAAGTCGAGGACCTCTTTTTGTTTTGGTGTAAGTAATGGAAGCATGATTTGAGTATAGAACAAATATAGAACAAAGGGAAATTTTCAAAAAAATTCCCATATTCTAGCGTATCTGTAGCCATCTTACGGGGAAAATTTAGGGAAATGGCAATTTATTTTTTTAAAACTGAATTTAATCTTTTAAGAGCCTCACTCGGCGTATCTATTCCATCAATGGCTTCAAAAACCATTTCTCTTGAGAAATTTTTCTCATCTCTTAAATCATTTGAGAGTCTAATCAATTCACCAATCTTTGGCCCTGGTCTGTATCCTAGATTTATCCAATCTCTTCCCTGCGTTACATCCGATGGACGGCTTGATTCTACTTCAAGTTTTCTGGCTCTCTCTAAGAGCCAAATACCTGCGGGAAATTGATCAGCTGGCAAAAGTAGTTGCTCTCCAACCTCAGGATCAAAAGATCCACGACCGAGATGATCCGCTTCGCTTATAAAAACTAATTCTTGGATAGTGGCAGGGTATATTCTTTGTGCTAAACGACGGATAGCTCCATCGCTAATGGTATTAGATCGGACTATTTCTTCTATATAAAACATTGTTGGTACAAGGTGATTTGTAACTAATTTAGTAACTTTATCTCTTGTAAGATTATCAATCCCTATCGTTGCTAAAAACTTTTTCGTCGGCTCTTCTCCGGCTTGTTCATGCCCATGGGATTTAATACGTCCGCCGATATTTTCTGTCACTGTAGGCTTTCCTAAATCATGACATAACGCACCTAATAAAATAACGAGCGCTTTGTCACTCTCTAAATTTTCTTTTTGAATAATTTTTGCAGCTTCATCAACGGTCATTAATGTATGGATCCAAACGTCTCCTTCTGGGTGCCATTCCGGCTCCTGCTGTGTTTTGGCAAGAGGCGGAAATTCAGGATGGATCTCTCTAAATACACCAAGCGTCATGCCAGCTGATAAACCTAAAGATGGTTTCTCTGATTTTAATAATAATTTTTTCCATTCTTCACCAATGCGCTCTTTTGGCAATTCTTTTAATTGCGGCGCCATCTCTTGAATAAGCTCCATGCTATCTTTATCTATTTCTAAACCAAATCTTCCAATAAACTGCAACGCCCTCAGCACCCTAAGCGGATCATCCTTAAATCTATCTGAATCCGTAATTTTAAGTATTCTATTTTTTATATCTTCCACACCACCAAAAGGATCATACAATTCTCCCGTCAAAGGATCCGCGGCAATAGAGTTCATTGTAAAATCTCGTCTTCGCGCGGCGTCTTTTATACTCATGTACGGATCAGTTTTCACTTCAAATCCTCTATGACCTGCATCTATTTTAGAATCCGTACGAGGAAGCGATACATCAATATCCAATCCAGCATCTAAAGAAATTTTTAAGATACCAAAAGCCTTTCCAATATCAGAAACTTTACCAATTTGTTGTGTGACTCTCTCGACTTCATCAGCTTCTAACCCATAGATTTCTATATCAAAATCTTTTGAGATTTTACCCATGAGCGAATCTCTAACACTCCCACCGACTAATAGAGCTTTTCCATTTTTCCCTTTTATAATCTCGGCAAGTTCTAATACTTTCTCATACGCGTGAGCATGTTCTAGAAATCCTAACGCTCTCATCTTTTGAAGATATTTTTCTGGTTTAGGAAAATTTTCAAAAGAAGAATCGCATTCTTTTTTACTTAAAATTTCAGAACCATGAAATCTCATATTTAAGATAAAAAATTTTCTCTATTTAAGAACACCACTAATGTTAGCAGGGCACAAGGGGTTTCTATCTATAGACTTGACTTTTATACAAAACTGTGCTTTGATTGAACGTCAAGATCTCTTAAAATAAGAGAGCCTTGCAAAAAA
>QIKL01000059.1 GCA_003231955.1 Candidatus Uhrbacteria bacterium
GCCGGTTAAGGCTGTGGCTCCAGGTCAGTCTGCAGTTATTTATCGCGGAAATGAATGTTTTGGTGGCGGGATGTTAAAACCTAGTATATCCGCTACACTGCGTGCATGATGCCAGCTGATCATCCCCTAAAAAAGAGCGGACAAACTCGTCTCGAGTGGATATCGCTGGTTTATCTTCTTTTTTTCGTCCTCGCAATTATGTCGCCGTCCATTGTGGCACATAGCTATTTTGGGTTGAATGAACGACGTGTCGAAGAAACTCTTATTTTTATTTTTGGGATTGCGGGACTCATGACTTTTCTTGTGTATAATCGTATCGTAGAATCACGTTTGCGAGAACGGGATACGGCGATTGATGACGCGGAACGCGCAAAGAAAGAATTAATTGATTCGTATCGGTATATCGGGCAGGTAAACCGTCAGATCGAAATGTTAAAGAGTCTCTCAAACCAAACGTCAATGACGCTTGTGGATGCGGAACTTTATCGTAAAGATCTTCTTCAGTCGATCGTATCTAACGCGGCCGCGGTTATAGGATCTCGACACGCGGTTCTTCGATTTATCGATCTCACACGTTTACGCACGGAGAGTGAGACATATTTTTCTATTGCTGAAGATCATGCCATTCGGATTTCTAATAAGGATCTACGATCTATGCATGAGATCGGAGTTTCATATAAACACATTAAGACTGAAGATGGCGAAACGGTTCTTGTTGTTAGTTCGGATAGAAAAGTTTCATCCGTTCGTGCGTTTCTTGTTCTCGGCGCGGGTAAAGACCAGACTTCTGACATGGAGCTTTCACTCCTTAAGGTTTTTGCTAATCAGGGAGAGCTTGTATATTTTAACCTTCGGCGCCATCGTGAAGAAGGTAAGACGACACCGCTAAAGATGGTCGATGCGGTGATAGATTCTGAGACTGGAGAGGTGTCCTAAAAGCAGTGTTTTATCTACCTCGACGGGATGCGGATTTTCCATTACGCTTTTGTGCAGTATGACATCGGCTGAATTTCGTCAGATTTTTCTCGATTTTTTTCGGTCTAAAGGCCACGAGATTATCCCGTCCGCCTCATTAATTCCCGAAAACGATCCGACAGTATTGTTTACGACCGCTGGAATGCAGCCGTTAGTTCCGTATTTATCTGGAGCGCTGCATCCCAAAGGCGTGCGATTGGCGGATGCACAAAAATGCCTTCGGACCGACGATATTGACGAAGTAGGTGATAATCGCCATCTTACCTTTTTTGAGATGCTCGGAAACTGGTCGCTCGGAGACTATTTTAAGCGTGAGGCTATTGATTGGTCATTTGAGTTCCTTACAAGTAGTACATGGTTGAACATCAATCCCAAGCGGCTTTATATTTCTGTGTTCAAAGGCGAGCGCAATACGCCGCGTGACGATGAATCGATCGATATCTGGCAGGCACAGTTCGAAATGAAAGGGATTGCCGCGCAGGTTGGTGAGCGGATTTTTCTTTATTCAAAGAAGGAAAATTGGTGGCATGGTCCGACAATGAAAGGATTGTGCGGTCCAGATACGGAAATTTTTTATAAAACGGACCGCGAGCATAATCAGACCTATGGCGTGCAGTGCCATCCAAATTGCGGCTGCGGGAGATTTGTCGAGATTTGGAACAATGTATTTATACAATTTGAACGGAAAGAGGAGAATGGTCCGTGTATTCCGTTACCATTAAAGAATGTGGATACGGGTATGGGGCTTGAGCGCATGGTTGCAGTACTGAACAATGTTGATACAGTTTTTGATATTCCAGAGTTCCGGGTTATTTTGCGGGGGATTGAGCAAGCGTGCGATAAACGGTATGGCGAAGATACAACGGACGACCGTTCATTTCGGATTATTGCCGACCATACGCGTGCTGCAACCTTTGTGATCGGTGATCCGCATGGGGTCATTCCATCTAATGTCGGTCAGGGATATATTATTCGCCGCTTGCTCCGTCGTGCGATCCGTGAGGGCCGGCGTCTTGGCATCCATGAGCCGTTTCTCGCGAAGCTCGCGGCGATTATTATTGGTGAGTATGGGGTGCACTATGCAGAGTTGGAGACACATCGTCAGTACATTATCGACGAGTTGAAAAAGGAAGAAATGAAATTTTCGCAGACACTCGAAAAAGGGATTAAGGAATTCAAAAAAATGTCGTCTAGAGGCGATATCACGGGAGAACAAGCTTTTGTTTTGTTTTCGACATATGGGTTTCCGCTTGAGCTGACGCAGGAGTTGATTACAGAGTGCGGGAAGACACTCGATGTCAATGCCTTTCAGAAGGAGTTTACGAAACATCAGGAGCTTTCGCGGTCAGCATCCGCTGGTATGTTTAAAGGCGGGCTCGCAGACATATCTCCAGAGACAACACGGCTGCATACGGCGACACATCTCTTGCATAAAGCGTTGAAAATCGTACTCGGTGATCATGTTCAACAAAAAGGGAGTAATATTACGCAGGAACGACTTAGGTTTGATTTTTCACATCCTAAAAAGATGACGACGGAAGAGATTGGGTATGTCGAGGATATCGTTAATGATGCGATTCAAGAGGATTATCCCGTTCATTTTGAAGAGATGTCGCTTGAAGATGCAAAAAAGATTTGTGCAATTGGATATTTCGAGGACAAATATGCCAAACTTAATGGGAAGATTAAAGTTTATATCATTGGAGATGATACCAGAGGTATATACAGCAAGGAGATCTGCGGAGGTCCGCATGTGACGCACACGGGAGAGCTTGGCCATTTTAAAATTCTTAAAGAAGAGGCTATCTCCGCTGGTATCCGTCGGATTAAAGCGACTGTTACCGGATCTTGCACTTGACGTTTTTGCATCTTTTGTCCATGTTTGGTATTGTCTTCGTAATCATCATGCAAAATAAAAACTATGGCCGGAGTTAACCCTGCACCGAACAAGGATTTTTTAGTCGTAAAAGGGATGGTCGAAGAGGCACTGCCGGCAGCCAGCTTTAAGGTCAAGTTGGAAAATGGCCAGTCGATCTTGTGTCATTTATCTGGAAAATTAAGGATGTATCGGATCCGACTAACCCCAGGGGACGAAGTCCAGGTTGAAATCAGTCCATATGATTTGACAAAGGGGCGGATAACATATAGACTCTAGCCCACTCGGAGAACCTTTGATTTTGGCGCACTTCCTTACTGATATCACAGTTTGGCGCTCAATATACAGCACCACACTTTAATGATAATAAGCAGAAGTTCGTCTTTTACATGAATTGCACTCAAAATCAAAGGTTCTCAATATTGGCCATCTAAAAGTTTCTTTTATGAAAGTGCGCTCGTCCGTGAAAAAAATGTGCAGAGACTGTCAGGTACTCCGCCGCAAAGGACGGGTTGTCGTGGTGTGTAAAAAATCTCCTAAGCACAAACAGCGTCAAGGCTAATCCATTCAAAAACATTGATTTATCGGCTGAACGGTCCCCAACATCTATGGCACGTATTGCAGGAGTCAATCTCCCCGCCCAAAAACGTATCGATATCGGTCTGACATATATTTATGGTATCGGTCGTGTTACCTCAAATAAAATTATCGTGGAATCCGGTGTCCCTGGAGAGCTTCGTGTAAAAGATTTAACAGAAGCGCAGGCGAATAAACTTCGTGAAGTGGTAGAAAAACGGTACCGCGTTGAAGGTGAACTGAGACGTGAGGTTCTTGGAAATATTAAGCGCCTGAAGGATATCAGTTCTTATCGTGGGTCTCGTCATATCAAGAATCTTCCAGCGCGTGGTCAGCGTTCAAAAACCAACTCTCGTACAGTTCGTGGAAATGTCCGTCGGACAATGGGATCTGGTAAGCGTAAGCTTGAGAAAAAATAAACGAATATGGACGAAAATATGACTACGACGGCTGCGGCCACTAAAAAAACATCTGTTGCGAAGAAATCCGCTTCGCGTTCGAAGAATTCGAAAAAAAAGAAGGGTGGGACAAAAGTGGTAATCGTACACGGAAAAGCGTACATTCAGGCGACGTACAACAATACGATTGTGACATTGGCGGACGTTAATGGAAATGTTATTTCATGGTCAAGCGCCGGTTCGTCTGGTTTTAAAGGACCGAAGAAGGCAACGCCGTATGCCGCGTCTATCGTTGTCCGTAATGCGCTAGAAAAAGCGGGAAATATTGGTCTTAAGGAAGTGAATATTTTTGTATCAGGAGTTGGGCAAGGTCGTGAAGGTGCTATTCGTGCATTTAACGCAAACGGGATTAATGTTCTCTCAATAAAAGATGTCACGCCGATTCCACATAATGGATGCCGTTCGCCGCGTCCGCGCCGTGTCTAATAATAGACCACTATGAGATTCCGAGTTACTGCAAAACGTGTTCGCCGCGAAGGTGTTAACCTCGACGGTCGCGAAAAGATGGAGCGCATTCTTACCAAGCGTCCATATGGTCCTGGTGTGCACGGGCCGCGTTCGTTTCGGCGTACAACAGATTATGGAAAACAGCTTCGCGAAAAACAGCGTGCGAGACTTGTATTTGGCGTAATGGAAAAGCAGTTTCGAAATTATTTCGAAAAATCGACAAAGATGAAAGGAGATACAGCTGAGAATCTTGTTCGTCTGCTTGAGCAGCGCCTTGATAATGTGGTCTTTCGTGCAGGTTTTGCCAAAACACGGGCCGCCGCGCGTCAGCTTGTTTCCCATTGTCATATAGATGTTAATGGAAAAATTGTAAATATCGCGTCATATCAGGTGCGTCCTGGTGAAATAATTTCGATTCGCAAAGGGAAAAAGGGAAAGAAGATTTGGAAGGGATTTCTCGAAGCGAATCCAACTGTAGAAGCTCCGTCTTGGATCACCTCAGATCTTAAGGAACTGGTCGCAAAAGTTATTAGTGTTCCATCTGGAGACGAACTGAAACAGGTGTTTGAACCACAACGTATTGTTGAATTTTATTCGCGCTAATTGTGTATTGTTCATTTCTGTATGGAATCACTTCTTCTCCCAACAAAGACTAACTTCATTAAGGGTGAACGTCCCAACGAGGGGATCCTCACTGTTGAGCCTTGCATGCAAGGCTATGGAACGACTATTGGTAACACACTTCGTCGCGTATTATTGTCGTCCTTGCCAGGAGCGGCCGTCACGGCGGTTAAAATTAAGGGTGCAGATCACGAGTTTTCAACAATTCCGAATATCAAAGAAGATGTCCTGGAGATTATTTTGAATCTTAAGACTCTTCGTCTGCAGTGCCATTCTGAAGAGCCAATTAAACTTGTACTCTCTGCGAAGGGTGAGAAGACCGTGACAGCCAAAGATTTTGAGAAAAATGCAGATGTGGAGATTGTAGATCCGTCTGTCGTTATTGCGACGCTTACTGACAAAAATGCATCATTGGAGATGGAAATTACGGTTGCGCAAGGTCGCGGATATCGTACTACCGAAGAGCGTGCAAAGGAAAAACTTGACCTTGGAACTATCGCAATTGATGCGTTTTATAATCCGGTGGTTAACGTTTCGTACAAGGTTGAAGCAACACGTCTCGGCGAAAAGACCGATTATGATAAGCTTGTTTTGAGCATTGAGACGGACGGTACGGTAAATCCAGTAGAAGCGCTTCAAGCGTCCGTGTCGATTCTTTTGGATCATTTGAATCTATTGAAGGATATTTCGTATGAAACATAATCGAAAAGGTAAGACACTCGATAGGAAAAACGGCCCGCGTAAGGCGTTGCTTCGGAATCTGGCTACAAGCCTGATCCTATATGAAAGCATGAACACGACACTCGCAAAAGCAAAGGCTGTGCGTCCAGTGGTTGAGAAGTTGATCACGACGGGTCGAGTTAATACGCTAACCTCGCGGCGACGACTTATGCGTTTTTTGACCGTTGAGTCCGCTGTAAACAAGATGCTTGCCGAGATTGGGCCGCGTTATGTATCGCGACCGGGTGGGTATACTCGAATTATTAAACTTGGCAGGCGCCAGGGAGATGGCGCGGAGATCGCGCAGATCCAACTTGTAAAATAAATCTATGCCGTGGAAGAAAAAGCGTGGCATGCCCACCGTCCAACGAAAGACGATTGAGATCGATGCAAGCGGACAACCTGTGGGGCGTTTGGCGACTAAGGTTGCAAAGATCCTTATTGGTAAGCATAAACCGGATTATGTTCCGTATATTGATGCCGGAGATATTGTAAAGATTACAAATGCGAATAAGGTCGTTTTGACCGGAAAGAAATGGGAACAAAAAGTTCATTTCCACTCGTCCAACCGTCCAGGAGGGATTAAACGTATCTCTATGATTAAATTGCGTGAGGAGAATCCTGGAGAGATCCTGCGTCATGCGGTAAAATATATGCTTCCAAAGAATCGTACGCAGTCTATCCGTTTGAAACGTCTTATTATCGTTTAACTATGGCCATCAAAAAGACACCCGAAAAAAAGGAAGAGGAAAAAAAGAAACCAGCGCCGGCCAAGAAGCCAGCGGTTAAGGTATTGAAGAAGGGGAAAGAAGACCTTGAAAAAATTAAGCAACTCGAGAAAACGGAGGAAGAAGCTGGGAAAGTTGCGAAGGGTGGTTCATTTATTCCAGCCGTTGGTCGGCGAAAAACTTCGATCGCACGCGTGCGTCTCGTAAAGAACGGGGAGGGTGTGATTACGGTTAATGGGAAAAAATTTGATACATATTTCACAACGTATGATCTCCGTGATCAGATTGTGGCGCCGCTTCGTATTACAGGCCAGGAGACTTCTGTCGATGTGAGCGTCAAAGTTCAGGGTGGTGGAATTCGCGGTCAGGCAGAGGCGATACGCCATGGCGTATCGCGCGCGCTTGTCGAACTCAATCCAACATTCCGTAAAACGTTAAAGAAACTCGGATATCTTACGCGCGATCCGCGTAAACGGGAGCGTAAGAAGTTTGGACTTAAAGGCGCTCGTCGTGCTCCGCAGTGGTCAAAGCGTTAAATAAAAAGATCGAAAGTAAATTGTCGCATGGTCTCTTTTAACCTCTTTATTCTATCCGGCATTGGCGGCGGTCTTATTGTTTTCTTTTTTCTTTCCCGCATCATTGGTATTCTTGAACCGAACGGTTTTAAGGCACTTTCCGGGTATACTTTTATCATTACGATCCCCATTGTCTTAGTAGCTATTTGGATTCGGACCATGGGGTATTGAGCTTGAGATCAATTTTTTTATCTCATTGTGTTCTCCGTCGAGGAAATTTGGCGGTGGACTGGTTGTATTTATTGGTATTTTTCGTCTAAAAAAGTTAATATTTTCCTATGTCTTATGGGGAAAAGATCGCCAAGAATGCGGTATGGTTGATCGCGGCGACGATGCTGAACAAAATCATCGGATTCACGGCGTTTTATATCATTGCTCGGATCACTGGACCGACAATTATTGGGACGTATTTTTATAGCGTCTCCGTAACGTCGGTTTTTGTCGTTTTTTCCGATCTCGGCATGACACCTGTCCTGATTCGTGCGATTGCGTCTGCGCGAGAGGATGGAGCGCGGCTCATGGGTGCGGCATTCCGTTTAAAAATTATTCTTACGCCACTTGCGATTCTTGGCGCATTGGCATACGGCGTGTTGAATCATGTTGATCCCGTGACAATGGGAACGATTGCGATTGCATGTCTTGTCATGGCAGCAGACACGTTTCATCTTGCACTCTACGGGTCACTTCGCGGCCGGCAAAATCTTCGTATTGAGGCGGTGGGTATGCTCGTCGGTCAGGTCATGACGACGATTGCGGCTATTAGCGCCGCACTTTTCAAAATGGGACCGCAAGGCCTCGTGGCAGCATTGCTTTTGGGAAGTCTCTGGAACGTTCTTTGGTCGCTTGTGAAGACACGAAAACTCGGAATCCGAATTCTCGAGCCGAGATTGTCCGATTATCGGCGTTTGGCACATGAAGCTTTACCGTTTGGGATTTCAGGTGTTGCGGTTAAGATTTATTCTTATGTAGACAGTTTGCTTATTCATATCTATTACGGCGCGACGGCAGTCGGGGTTTATTCCATCGCATATAAGATGACGTATGCACTCCAGTTTCTCCCGCTAACTTTTTCTGCGGCGCTTTATCCTGCACTTTCTTCTGCATGGTCAAAAAAAGATCATGAAGCGTTACGGAGGAATTTTGTAGGTTCAATGCGTTTTTTGGCGGCTGCGGGATTTGCGTTTACGGCGGCACTCTCCGCACTTGCGCCGCGAGTTGTTTCGATTTTTTATGATCCGCGCTACTTTGGTTCTATTGTCCCGCTTGAGATCTTACCGTGGGTACTCTTACCAATTTTTATGGATTTTCCGATTGGCGCGCTGCTAAATGCGACAAATCGCGCTCATCTCAAAACATCTGCGATGGTCGCGACAATGGTGTTAAATGTGACTCTGAATATGATTCTTGTACCGCGATTTGGACCAACAGGCGCCGCTTGGGCTGGAGTATTTAGTTTTTGGTTTCTTTTCTTTATCGGAATCTTTTTTTCTTACAAAGATGCGGGAGGCTTGCGCGCGATTATTAGTATTTTAGCTCGGAGTCTTTTTGCGGCCGGTATTTCATGGGCGGCATGGAGATATGTCGGTGGTTTTATGCCATTTACTGGCGCGTTCTTTTTCGGCGGCGCTATTGCGCTAATCGTCGCATTTGCTCTACGTTTACTTACAGTTGATGATATCCAATTTGCTTTGCGTCTCCGGCGCCGAACGATCACAGAAGACGATGACATCCATGCAGAAAGTTGACCTTCTTTTGTATACGCTTGATGCTCCGCCAGAGACGGGGGGTGTTGCACGTTATCTCGGTGATTTGTTGCAAGCATCACATGGTGCGATGGAGCTCGTGGATGTTCGTGTGTTTTTTCGACCATTGTGGCCACGTTGGTGGCCGCTCGTGCGGAAAATTTATACGGAACGCAGGAAGAAGATTCTTATTTCGCATGTTTTGCCTGTCGGTACAGCAGCGTGGATTTCAAAAATGATGGGTGGCCCAGAATACGCTATTTTATTTCACGGTTTAGATCTACGGCGTATCCATGGTCCGTGGAAACGATGGCTTCTTTGCAGTATTTGTCATTCTGCATCCGCGCTTTTTTGTAACAGCGCTTCGACAATGATGGATCTTCGCCGTCTCGTTCCAGATGCCGAAGGAGTTATTTTGACGCCAGGCATTTATCCGCCTGAGATCATTACACGCGAGAAAGCACGGCAGCATCTTGGGATTGCGCTGGATGCGAAAGTTGTTTTGTCGATTGCTCGGTGTATTCCCCGAAAGGGAATTGACATCGCACTTCGCGCTATGGGTCGGATTCAGCACATGAAGGAGCGTAAAGATCTGAGGTCAGAGGTTAAATACGTTGTCATTGGTGACGGGCCGGATTCTGCGCGTTTGAGGCAGGTCGCGGGTAAATCTCAAACGCAGGTGCAGTGGATTCACAATGCGGATGATGCGGAGAAATGGCAATGGCTCGCTGCATCGGATGTCTTTCTCCTGCCGGTTCGTGACGAAGGGGATGATGTTGAAGGTTTTGGGATTGTTTTTTTGGAGGCGGCAATTGTCGGGGTCCCATCCGTAGCTGGAAAGAGTGGTGGTGCAGTCGAAGCTGTTATTGATGGTCATACTGGATTGGTTGTGAAAGCAGATGATGTAGATGCTGTCGAGAATGCAATCGGTAAATTACTTCATGACGCGGATCTTCGGCAACGCCTTGGTACAGCCGCAAAAACGCGTGCAGTATGCGATTTTCGTTGGGAAGACAGATGGGCGACTCTTGTGCGCATCTTGGGCGTCTCAGACGTACAAAGAGGGTCTTCTGGGGTATCATCAACGGCGATTAGTGTCGTTATCCCGTGTTATAACCATGCGAGTGAGCTACGAACGACGCTTGCGGCGCTTTCCGCTCAAACATATTTAGCCTCGGAGATCATTGTTGTGGACGATGGATCTATCGATAATCCAGAAAACATCGTGAAGGAATTTGAGGATCGTTTGCCAGTCCGTTATTTTCGTTTGAAACAAAGATATGGCGCACCGTTCGCACGAAATAAAGGAGCAGAATTAACAGATGCACCATATCTCATATTCCTTGATGCGGATGCGGAGATGGTCCCAAATGCGTTTGAGATATTTGCGTCTGCATTGGATATGCACCCTGAATGTGATATTGCGTACTCTAATTTTTTGTGGGGTCAAAAGCTATTTCGGGGGCAGGCCTTTAGTTTTGTGGCATTGAAGCGTCGGAATTACATCACAACGTCGTCACTTATTCGACGAGCTGCGTTTCCCAGGTTCGACGAAGCACTAAAAAAATTTCAGGATTGGGATTTATGGCTCACGATGGCACAATCTGGGTCTAGCGGATATTGGATTGACCACACGCTTTTTCAAATTACGCCGAGAAGAGAAGGGATTAGTCGATGGCTACCTAAGATTACGCATAGGATTCCATGGCGTACATTGGGATATGAGCCGCGAGAGATTGGAAAATATCGTGAAGCTGAAGAGATTATCCGAAAAAAACATCATATATGAATTTTAGCAGTCCAAAATTTTTTGTGAGGATATTTTCTGGACGGTACGCATCTTATGTCCGTTGGGGTATGGTCGTTATTTCATTGGAGATTCTTTCATTTGCAACGATTTTTACATCTTGGCCGAATACAATCGCCGTATGCGCTGTTGGAGTAATTATTTTTTGGCTTGCATGGAAGCGCCCGACGATCGCGATGGGGGCCATGATATTGGAGCTTCTTATTGGGTCAAAAGGCTATCTCCTGCAGTTTGGCGGGTGGCCGAGTTCAATTTCGCTTCGTATTGTCATGACAGGGGCATTTTTTGCTGGTTGGCTGCTTAACTTTTTATTGCATGGAGATATTCGAGATCTTGTTCGGCGGTTTAAAGGTCGTGAAGCATATCTTTTTCTTTTCGTTCTCATCGCCTTTGCAACGATTCGCGGTGTCCTTCTCGGTAATACATTCGCGATGAGTGATGCTAACGCTTGGGCGGACTGGGCATTGCTTTTTCCAGTTCTTGATATTTCATGGCGCTATCGCAAGACAATCCGTAAAGATATCGTACCGGTTTTTTGGGTCGCAATCTTTTGGCTTGCGGCGGAAACACTAATTCTTGAATATATTTTTTCGCATGGATTTACATTATTAAGTCATCCGTTTTATCTTTGGGTTCGTCGGACTGGTGTGGGTGAAGTGACACTCATGACTGCGAATGTCTTTCGTATTTTTATGCAATCCTATGTGTACGCGGTTGCTGCATGGTTGGTAGCGGTCGCATGGTGGATGACTCGGTCAACAATCTCGACTAATGTGGTGGGATCTCGTAGGTACAATCTTTCGATCGTATATAGAACGATAAAGAAACCGGCGTGGTGGGTGATGACAGCATGCACAATGATTATTGTTATGAGTCTGTCTCGGAGTTTTTGGATCGGTTCGTTTATTGGGTTCGTAGGGCTTTGTGTTTTTCTCATTGTGTCGAAGCGGATGGTCTGGACGCGTCTCTGGGGTCCGATATTCGCTGGTATTGCCGGTATTGTGGCGCTTATCGCGGTTTTAGCCTTTCCGATCCCGCCGGTTCCATATGCAAATATGGTTCAGCTTTTTGGACAGCGCACTAATCTTAGCGGAGCAGCAGCGGTTAGCCGGTGGAATCTCCTTCCTGTTTTGGACAAGAAAATTGTGGAGCATCCATTTTTAGGATCTGGTTTTGGCGCAACCGTGACGTATAAGACGGATGATCCGCGTATCCTTACGGATCATCCAAATGGAATGTATACGACGTACGCGTTTGAATGGGGATGGCTTGCACATTGGGTAAAATTTGGCATTCTCGGGATCCCGCTTATCGCATATCTTTTATTTTCTCTTGGATTTCGTATCTGGAAACTCAAAGACCCACTATGGTTGCGTACAGGTGCTGTGGCCGCGCTTACTGCGCTTGCTGTGGTTCATATCTTCACGCCGTATCTCAATCATCCGCTCGGGTTTCTCTATTTCTTTATTGGCGAGGGGATCACACTAACAGCCGCCGCGCGCCTATAAGGTATCCTGCTGCATCTACTTTTTTCTTTCCTTCTGGTTGTACGGTGAGAAGTTCAAGAACCGTACCACCTGCACAAGCGAGGTAAAGAAGATTGTTTTGCGTAAATATCTCGCCTGATTTTTTTGACGGAACGTCTGCGGCGATGCGTGCAGTAAGGATCTTGAGGCGCTTTCCATCCTTTTCAATCCACGTTTCGGGCCAAGGCCGATATGCGCGGATAAGACGTTCAAGTTCTGTTGCTGTTTTTAATGGATTGAGTTTTCCGTCGTTGCGTGTGAGAATTCCGCATGTTGTTGCGAACGGATGATCTTGTTCTTGCGGTTGGATTGTATCAGAAAGGTATTCATAAAGAATTCCAGGAAGAATGTCTCCACCAAGTACAGAGAGGCGATCGTGGAGCGACTCGCTTGTATCTGTCGGCTGGATGATTTCTTCAGCGATCGCAAGGATCGGACCGTGATCCATTTTTGCATCGATTTTCATGATCGTCACGCCGGTTATTTTATCGCCTGCTGCAATTGCTGCTTGGATTGGCGAAGCGCCTCGCCAGCGAGGAAGGAATGATCCGTGGAGATTGACGACACCTTTTTTAGGGATGTCGAGCAGCCATTGAGGGAGTAGTTTTCCGTATGAAATGACAACAAACGCGTCGCAGAATGGTCCAACCTCTTCAATCCATTTGCGAAATGTTTCATCTTTAAGTCTTTCGGGCTGCATGATGGGAATATGAACTTTGGCCTTTGTCGTGAGGGTTAAGGCAATATTTCTTACAGGCGGTGCGGTGAGTATCGCATGACGCCCGACGGGACGGTTCGGCTGAGTGACAATACCGACAATTTCAAAACGTTTATCCGCAACGAGGTTTTCAAGAGCGGGAATGGCGAAGTCGGACGTACCGAAGAAAATAATTTTGAACATTTCAGACTCTGATGCGATCTGCACCTTTCACAATTTTTGTCGCTTTGTCGATAAAAAGAATGCCGTTGAGATGATCTAATTCGTGTTGATAAACGGCCGCTCTAAAGCCTTTGGTGTCAAATTCTACCCATCTACCGTGGCGGTTCCGCGCCTTGAAGCGGATTTTTTTTGCTCGTGGGACAATGCCCCAAACGCCTGGAATACTCAAACAACCTTCTTCATTCTCCTGAAGCTCTTCGGATATCTTTATAATTTCTGGATTGATGTAGGCGCTTGGTCCACTTTTCTCGTTGATAATAAAGATTCGTTCGTTACGCCCAACCTGTGCGGCTGCGATTCCCAGACCGTCCTCAATGGACATCGTGTTAATAAGCGCCTCTAAAAATGTCTGAAACTCCGGTGTGGCAATTTGTTCTAAATTAACTTCAACCGAACGTATTCGTAGGGTTTTTGTCGGTAAGGTCACGAGTGGGAGTACATTTGGCATAACAATTCGCTAGATTACGAGAAAAAAGCGATGGGGTCAAGGTCTATAATGGCACGTGACCGGAATGGATTCAACTGCGTTTCCAGCACGTTTTTTGGCGTATCTGGCGGCGAGACTAGTTGGAGTACCCAGCGAGGTTTCCGTGTTTTGGAGCGAAAAAGGACAGGAAACGGACCATTGAGCTTCCATGATGGAATGATCACGCCGCGTAGGTCGTTTAAGAGATTCTGAGCGGCTTGTTCTGTTCCGTCAATCAGAATTTTTGTTATTTGGACCGCTGGTGGATAACTGAAGAGTTTTCTTTCTGTATATTCAGCTCTCCATGCATCCGCTAGTCCTTGCGGCGTCAGCCATGCGCGGCACATTGATAAAAGATCTTCCGACCCTTGGACGAGAACATGAGAATTTGACGAGTGAAAGACAGCACTGAGCCGGCGCCACGCAATAATAAGACGTTCACGCCGCCTAATGTCCTCAATGACTCCGCCGATGAGTGAGAGATTCGTCACAATGACGCATCCTTTATGAGGTAATGTCGTTTGACGGAGATCGCCGAGTGAAAGGATACGAATAAGGTCGTTTTGAAAGATAGCTCGGCAATCCTGTTCTAAGCGATCACGTCCAGCAATGGAGCGCGTGAAGTCCGTACCCCCGCAAGATGGGCAGGCTCTCGGAAGACTTTGTGTGCGTCCACATTTGCGGCAAAGACCCGCGTCACCGATCGACGAAAGGTCATATCCGCAAAAAGTACACGTACTGCGCCATCCACAATCGCGGCAAACGACTCGTGCTCGTTTTCCGGAAATCGCATGGATAATTGTGACAGGTGTCCGTGTATTCAAGGATTCATGGATTACTTCGATCGCACGAGCGCTTAATGCTTCGATATTGGAAGCACCGCG
>QIKL01000034.1 GCA_003231955.1 Candidatus Uhrbacteria bacterium
GGATATACTAGGTTTTAACATCCCGCCACCAAAACATTCATTTCCGCGATAAATAACTGCAGACTGACCTGGAGCCACAGCCTTAACCGGCATTGCGAACCGAATGGCAATACATGCGTCATGGGTGTCTTTAGAGATCGTCGCCCGTACCGGATCTTGACGGTATCGTACCTGAATCTCGCAATGAAATGGGAAACGCGGCGCACGACCGCGCGTCCAACATAAATCATGGATAACAGTTGACGAACTAAATAATCGCGGATGATTCATACCTTGAACGACAATAAGACGGTTTTTTACAAAATCTTTATCCGCGACATACCATGGATCTTCGCCACGCGACACCAAAATGCCGTGCCTTTGACCGATAGTAAAAATATCCATTCCCTGATGACGGCCAAGAATATTCCCCTGTTCATCGACAATATCTCCCATCGCGGGTGGAATCTTTTTACGGAGAAATTCTGCCATATCGAGTTTACCAATAAAACAGATCCCCTGACTATCCGGTTTCTCCGCGGTCGGAAGACCTACATGTCTCGCTATCTGCCGCACGCGCGACTTCCGTAGATCTCCGATTGGAAAAATCGTCCGCTTCAAAACCGCCTGTGGGACACGATACAAAAAATATGATTGATCTTTATCCGAATCTTTTCCACGAAGAAGCCGGACGTCCCTCTGAAAAAATCGCATAGGCCATGGGCTGTAAGCCAACCTTGCATAGTGCCCCGTAGCAACAAAATTAATACCAAGCCGGTTTGCCTCTTCCACGAACAATCCAAACTTAATAATTTCGTTGCACAAAATATCAGGATTCGGCGTCTCTCCCTCTGCATATCCCTGGAATAGATTTTCAACGATTTTTGACCGATATTGCGCCTCAAAATCAAAGGTTAAAAGAGGAATTCCGAGCTGTGCCGCAACTCTCATAGCATCGCGGCGATCCCCACGCCAGCTACATTCACCCGTCATAAGATCCTTTGCATCGCTCCAATTCTTAATAAATCCGCCAACAACTCGAAATCCACGCTTCACAAGAAGTGAGGCTGCAACACTTGAATCGACTCCTCCAGACATGCCGACGAGTACAGATGGTTTTTGTGTTCGCATAAAACTCCTTTTACGTCATTCCTCGCATCTTTCCAAGAGGAGACTTATATATTCTCTATCTCTTACGTTTATGCGCAATTATTTTGTCCTCTTCTGCTTTCGTTACCGCGAGCTGACCGCATGCGGCGCTGATATCCTCACCAAACGTACGACGATGCGTTACTGGGACATTCATCTCCTGCAGCCAGCTCATAAATTGGATCCGTTTTCGCGTCTCCGTTGCGGTATACACATGCGTATCGTGATACTTAATGAGATTCACATGAAATAACCGAAAATTGTGCTCAAGAAGACGAGCAAGCGCTTCTGCCTCCGCTCGAGTATCATTGATCCCGTCAAGCAACAAATATTCGAAAAATACCTTACGGTTAGTCTTCTTCACATATACATCAACCGCTTTCATCAGCTTTGCGACGGAGTATACCGCATTTACAGGCATAATTTTAGATCGGGTCGCATCAATTGCGGAATGAAGAGATATTGCAAGATTCACCTGAAACGGTTCGTTGGATAATTTGAGAATGCCGGGCACAATGCCACACGTTGAAATGCTAATATGGCGCGCTCCAAAATTGAGCCCTTCAGGATCGTTCATCAAACGAACCGCTGCTAAAACCGCTTCATAATTATGCATCGGTTCCCCCATCCCCATAAATACAACATTCGTGATATGTGCATGTTCTATTTTGAGCTCCCGCGCGAAATAAACAACCTGTTCTACCATCTCATCTCGCGTAAGATTACGTGTAAATCCCATTGCGCCCGTTGCGCAAAAACCGCACCCCATTGGACATCCAACTTGGGATGAGATACACACCGTGTTTCTTCCACCTTCGTGACGCATGAGAACAGCCTCAATCTTTTTTCCATCTGTACAAGCAAAAAGCGTCTTTACCGTATCACCGGAAGAGCTCTTCTGTGTTGTGATAGGCGTTAAAACGTTCCATGGGAGCTCCGACGCAAGCGTTTCACGAAGTGCCTTTGGGAATGTTGTCAAAGCCTCCCAGCCTGAGAGATATTCCATATAAAATGCCCGTTTGATCTGTGCCAAACGGTATTGCGGCTGTGACCGCTCTTTTAATATCCCTGCAAGCCTTGAGAGGTTCATCTGGATATCCACCTATAGGACTTCCAGGCCCAATTAGCAAGAGCTTTGGCCGATGCAAACGAACCTGAGTACCTAGGAGCTCCAAGAACGACAACAATAAGCGGCGGTTTCGATGGATCCCAATCCATCGTTCGCATCTTCACTGCAAGATTGTATCGTGACTCATACAAGAATCCTGTCTTCCCGCCGAGGACATACATATCTGGATCCCGCGTTAGAAGACGGTCTGTGCTCTTGATCGTCTTTACCATATACGGCGCTGTCGTCGTAAAATGATAAATCATCGTTGTCGCGGCTCGACGAATTGCATAGGTCGAAAACGCTACACGTGCAATCACAGACATTTCTGCCGCTGTCGTCACATTCCGCGGATCCATCCCGACGGGATCATAAAAAACCGTCTTTTTAAGACCAAGTGATCTAGCTTTGCTATTCATTCGCCTAACGAAGCCCCTCACGCCTAAGCCGCTTGTGCGTGCAAGAGCCATAGCCGCATTGTTCGCACTTGCAACGATACTAGAATAAAAAAGATCGTTAATTGTAATCCGTGTCCCATTCTTAACCGTGAGCATCCCGCCACCGACCTCATCCGCCGATGAAAAAGCAACCCTCCTGGACCAATTTGGTCTTTGATCTAGAAGAACAAGCGCATTCGTGAGTTTTGTCAAACTTGCGGCGGGCCATGCCCGATTGGGCAGATATGAGTATAAGCGCTTTCCCGTTGCCGCATCGATAACGACCGCGGAAGCGTATTCATCATATACATTCCGATACAACCGCGCACTGGATCTTAAAACAGGAACACGTGTCGCAGCATTCACAACAGGTACAGCAATCAAGGCTGCATAAAAAATGTACCCAATGGCTAACACATAACAAAATACCTTCTTCATAGCTTTATTTTCTCTCATCGCAGCCCTGAGGTCAATATCCGAACAATTTCCGCAATTATGAGTCTATCTACTGTTCAAACCGATGTAACGATATTTAACAACCAATCCGCCGCTTTTTCCATGAGCTCTGGGACACTCGTAAACATCGATGTTCCATGTCCAGCACCCTTATACGGCAGGAATATCTTATTCGTACTCGGCGCCAATTCAAATAGTCGTCTGCTGGAGATAAAGGAGTCCTTATCTTCTTCAGATGATGCAATAAAAAGCGCTTGGCTTCCCGATATTTTTTCTACATCCTCAAGCGCTTTCAAACCTCGATAATCCGCACCAGGAGAAAGCAAAACAGCTCCAGGAATGGTCGGCTCTTCAGCTAGCTCACGAAGGCATAGATTTGCGCCGATCGAAGCGCCAGCCAGCATAATTTGTTCTCGTTCAATCCCCCGTTTCCGGAGCCAATCAACGCCACCAATAATATCCCAAATCGTAGATTGATTCTCATTATCAGAAAAATTCCGAAAATCGAGTTTTGTGCCGTTCGGCCTTTCTACACTCTCGCCATGTCCACGCAGATCAATCGCTAATCCCCCGAGACCGCGCTTGTTCAGTGCGCGAAGGAATAATGCCCACGAATCGCGTTTGAGCGGCATCATATGAAGTAAAAGAACAGCGCCGATCATCGTCGGTGCAGGTAACCAATCTCCAACGATTGTAACCTCATCGGGAGTAATATACGTAATACGTTCTGCCATATGATTAAGATAATGAATTCAATGTCCTTCATTGTCCGTCTGCGCTGAATGCGGAGCATGACCAGACGCATCGGTTTGTTTTCTATACGAAAATATCTTATTAAGTGGGTCCATCGGGGGCAGCGACGAAAGATCAAGCTCAAGAGCAGGAGCAGGAGCAGGAGCAGGAGGAGATTGCGGCGGACGGTTGGACCTGACTGCGGATACCGCATTTTTAAAGACGGTCACACTCTGAGGCATCACCTGTGGGGTGGACTGCCGTTGTATTTTTGAATCATTTTTCGCAGACGGAGAAGGATCAGCAGTTTTTTTGGATGTGCGTAGATCCTTTTTATGATGCTTTCCGCTACTATTTGGAGACGAATGTTTACCCGCCGTTATCTTTTGTCCAAACTCCCCACCAGATGTGTCTTCGGTCAGACGGTCTTTATTTGTCTCGATGGCACTACCTTTTGACCTCACGAGTGACGCCAAGAGACTATCCTCATCCCCATCGCTTGCATTGGTAATCCGAACTGTTCCTTGCGGCGCTTGTGGAAATGGCTGTGGCGTTCCGAGGATACGAGGACGATTTTGCGATATTGGCTGATGCGGCGCTTGTGGTGGCGCTTCTTCCGACAACGCAAACGTCTCTCGAAGTTTTGATTCATTTTTGGACGTAGGCGATGTCTCTTCGATACAAAGATCTGGATGTGCCGGAGGTCTACCATGCAGCGCAGACTTCATAACTGACGTCTTCGCCTGTCGATCTTCTTTAACAAGCGGGAGACACTCAGAACAATACATCGGCCGTGTCGGATCAAGTTGAATCGGCATATTCCAAACTTTACCGCATCTCGTACACGTATGTGGAAACTGCGGCTTATCTTTTTTCTTGTTCTTACCCTGAGGCGATTTGACAATTGAAGCCAGTCGCTCTTCGGAAATTTTAAGATATTCAACAGGCTCGCGCTCCGACTCGCTATCTCCTTCTACCACACCGACATCATGTCCGTGTTCCGATGCTCCATGTATTATTGAGGCTGGAACATTACCTACATTCGTTCGCGTATGATCTTGTTCAGTCAAATCTTGAGAATCACCCACTTTTGCCGCAACGCCAACCTCCATCCCGCTCCAACGCAAAACTTTTTCTTGAATGACGGACCGCGGACTCGCATATCGCTCGCGTGAAACCGCAACAATCTTCGCTTCCGAACCGGTACGCTGAGCAATTGGCGCAAGCGTATTCGCCGAAAATGGCGCCGTCGCGACGCCGTCAACCATAAGTTTTAAATAAACCTGATATTTCGTAAGGTTAACAAGATCCTCGATCGTATATGTCGGCGTAAACTCATTTTCCATAAACTCTGCATCTTCAGCGCCAACACGAAAAGAAACAATCGTCCCCACGTTACCAAAAATCGCCCATGCAACCTCTTCTTCAAGCTGTTTAATATATTGATGTGCGACAACAAGATTTAATCGATACTTCCGCGCCTCGGACAAAATACTTGCAAATGATTGATTCGCGAAGTTCTGAAATTCATCGACGTACAAATAAAAATCACGGCGATCAACTTCATTTTTTATATCCACGCGCTCCATCGCTGCCATCTGAATTTTTGTAATCATCATCCCACCGAGAAGTCGCATATTGTCCTCTCCAATCTTACCTTTAGAAAGATTTACAATGAGGATCTTCCCTTCATCCATAATTCTACGTGGATCAATCATGGATTTAACCTGCGCGACGATATTCCGTATGACAGATGCAGACAAAAATTGTCCAACCTTATTTTGGACAGGCGCAATTGCCTCCGTAGCATATTTCTCCGACCATGACGAAAACTCCGCAACCCAAAAGGTCTTCACAATCGGATCACGAATCTTAACGATCACACGCTTACGATACTCAATATCTACGAGTAGACGATTAATACCAAGAAGCGTTGCACCAGGATAATCCAAAAGTGCGAGTACACAATTTTGCAAAATGTACTCCATCCGCGCGCTCCACACATCCGGCCAAATCTTTTTAAAAACACCCATGAGACCGCTCGCAACAAGATGTTTCTTTTCCTCATCCACTGCCTCAAGAATATTAAACCCAACCGGATATTCTACATCTGCTGGATTGAAATAGACGACATCGTTAATACGATGTGACGGGATATAATCCAAAATTTTTTCTGCCGTATCTCCGTGCGGATCAACGTAACAAACACCATGGCCCGCATTGATATCCGAAAGGACCATGTTCTCCATAAGCGTCGTCTTGCCCATGCCCGTCTTTCCGATGATATAAATATGTCGGCGACGGTCGTCTGTTTTGATGCCAAAACGCCTCCGTTGATTACGGAAGTTCGTTTCTGCAAAGAGAGTTATCTCGTTTTCGTGATCATGTTTATATCCGACAGACATACGGCGAGAGGATAAAGAACAAACAAAAGTGCATATTCAGGGACAAAAGAGATCTTCGCAAAAAATCCCTTTATACATTTTTTATTTTTATAAATCCAAATCAAATTCCGATAAAAGTATAACGCCCAAGAGCGCCTCACGCAAACGGCAAATTTGCAGGCGGCTCCGAGCGTTTAGCATCCGTCTTCTTAAGCTGAGGCGCCTTAACCTGCAATGAATGTGGAAAATGCCATAATGAAGCGAGTTCTTCTGTACACATATGAAAAAGCGGCGTTCCAGCCCACGTCGAACGGCCTCGATATGCGCGAAGTAAACGATTCTTCCGCTCGTTATTTCGGGATTGCTTAAACCACCATAAAGCACCATTCACACCGACGCGCTTTGTCTCTGGCTTCAACGACTGCATGTGATTCGTATTAAACTGCTTGATCGCACCAATAAACGGCTGAACAATGTGTGGTTTAGACATAACAGCTTTTTCTCCCACATAAATAAAACGAATCTTGCACAAAAATGCGAGCTTCGAGATCTTATTCTCAATCGCGCCAACAATATCCTTTTCCCCTTGTGTTAGCGACATTATTTTGGGCTGGGTCGACAGTTCTTTCTTCTTTAACGGCGACACATCTCCGCTCCCCATAAGACCATCGACAATCATTCCAGCACCTTTAAGCGGAAGATCAATTGCATGATCAAGAATATTCTTTTTCGCTTGTGTCTCGCGACCTATCAACTTTTTAATAACAGCCTCTCCCTTTTTTTTATATTCCTTTTGTCCGATTGGTACGATCACGATCTGGTACCATGCCTGCTCGCCTGGACCGAGCCGTGAAAAACTTTCAAGCATAGCGGACATCGGATCTTTGAACTCCATGCTTATTTTATCCTCAAAATACGGATAAGTTTTGAGCGGGTACACGTCGTTTGTAACAGGAACCATTTCCATACCCCAAAGATCCCATTCTTCATCTGGAAAATGCTGTGGAACTTTTTGAACATAATCTTCAACTTCCACAATCTCCGCATCGGTATACTGAGAGTATACCGCGGCTTCGACTAAATTACGCAGCGAACGGGTTGTCCGAATCAAATACTGAACGTTTCCGTCAATCGAAATCAATTCCATTGAAATGGAATCCTGTGTCCGGCCGAGGATCCAATTTTCCGTCCACGTATTTGGCGCGTGCGCTCCGCCGAGATACGCAAACATATTCTCAATCGCACGCGGTCCCTGTTCGTGCATGCGCGGAATATCAATTGCAAGAACAATAAACTCCTTTTTCGTATTAAATGCATTCTGCTTCGAAGCCTGGAATAACTTAACTACGGCCCACAACATGAATAACGCGAAAACAAGCCATCCTCCATTAATAAAAAAGAAAAGCATGGCCTGGAATGGATTATCCCCGATTCGGCCGACAAATGACCAATTAATCTGAAAAAGCTGGTTCATGCTTTGATTCAGTCATCAGTATACCATCATGGACGGATGGCAGAAAGCGCCATCCGCGCCTCTCTACAAAAGCGTTACCGAGACTTCCGGTGGCTCCATTTGTTCCACGTCACGAGGAGCGGAGATGCGATGAAGATCGAAGAATACGTCCCCGTAATAATTCCGACAATGAGTGCAAGCGCAAAATCCCGAATTGAAGCTCCGCCGAAAAAATAAACAGCAAGCAACGAGAGCACAGTCGTCATTGAGGTATTAAATGATCGTAGAATAGTCTGATGCAGAGATCGTTCTACAATCTCTGGAAATGTCCCCGTGGTCTTTTGAAGATTCTCGCGTGTCCGATCAAGAACCACAATGGTATCGTTAATTGAATACCCCATAATGGTGAGGATCGCCGCGATAAACGGAGCGCCAATCTCTACATTGGCATAATGCCCCATCAATACAAAGAGACCTACAGGAATTGCAACATCATGGAGCGCAGTCAAAATAACAACAACACCATATTTCCAGCTCTGGACGGGTGCTGACACCTTGCGGAACATCCAGGCAATGTACGCAAGAATAGCAAAGAAAAGTAAAAAAAGCGCTTTTGCCGAGTTTTGACGCATCTCCTTACCAATTATCGGTCCGATTGCATTATATTCAAGCTCGGTAACGTTGCTATACGCCTTGCTCAATGTCTTCACTACCTTTACATGCGTATCTCCATCCAGCGTTTTGGTGCGGATGTTCATATCGGTCGAACCGACAGGCTGAATTGTAATCCCACCGAGCTTAAGTGGTACAAGCACCTTTTCGACCGAGATAGACGATGGCCTGTGATCAAAACGAAGCGTGATCTGTGAGCCACCAGTAAAATCAATCCCCTGCTTCAACCCAGGCGAAAAAAGAAGAATGATTGACCCTATAACAAGAATTCCAGAGAGGAGATACCAGATGGGACGTAACTTGATGATATTGAACTTCATACCTTATTTTTTTGAGCTATCCAGAAAGAGCCACTTCATTTTATTCGCGAGCCCTGTCCCGATAACAAACCGAAGCAACGTACGCGTTACGATGATCGCGGTAAAGAGTGAAACGATCACACCGAGTGCAAGTGTAAATGCAAAACCACGAATCACAGAGGATGAAAACATCACATAGAGAATAAAACACGAAATAAGTGTCGTAATATTTCCGTCACGGATTGATGGCCACGCGCGGTGAAATGCTTCTTCCAAAGCCGAACTATACGGCTTGTTCAGATGCAGTTCTTCTTTGAGACGTTCAAAAACAAGAACGTTCGCATCGACGGCGATTCCAACCGATAAAATAAACCCAGCGATGCCAGAAAGCGTCAACGTGACGGGGATCATCTTAAAGAGGGCAAACGATATACCTGCATACAACGTCAATGCAAGAAGAGCAAGAAGACCTGGAAAGCGGTACCAGAACAACATAAATGCTGCGACGAATAGGAATCCCCACAGACCCGCCACAAGTGATTTGTTTACAGAATCCTTGCCGAGCGTTGGACCAACAGACTGCTGAGCAATGAGTGTGATTGGTACGGGGAGCGCGCCAGCCTGAAGCCGTTGCGCAAGAAGCTTGGTTGCATCAAGCGACGGATTCCCCGTAATGACAGCCTGACCGTTCGAGATCTCCGTCTGGACGACCGGTTCGTTAATAGGAGACCCATCTAAGAAAATCGCAACCGGCTTTCCGATATTTCGCTTCGTAATCTTATCAAACAGTTTTGTCCCCTCGGAATCAAACTGAAGCGCAACCTGCGGAGCACCAGATTGTTGATCGAAATCCAGTTTTGCACTCTTAAGATTTTTTCCCGTTAGACCTGTAGATTTCCATTTATCCGGCACTGGAAGCAAATCTTTTGGCGTAATTTTTTTGAAAAAAATCGCACGTACCTGCACATCATATTGTGGACGGGAAGCATCACGATAGATGATATGGAATCCAAAAGGCGTCTCAACTATATTAGAAATCTGACCATTTTTAAGCGCAAATGCGGCCTTCTCAAACGTCGGCTGCATGGTTCCCTTTCCGAACCATCCCAGTTTTCCACCTGAACTATTTGACCCTGCATCTTGCGAATATTTCTTCGCCATGAATGCGAAATTCCGCGGAGTAATTTTTGTCTTCAGATTCTGAATAAACGCCTTCGCCTGATCTTTAGTCATGCGCGTCGATGTCGGAGCAAACTTTGCTCCCGCATATTGAATCAGAAGGTGACTAACATGGATCTCCGTGCCAACTTCCTTCCGATTCTCGACTTTGGCGACCACATACTGCGTTTTTGTCTCAATAACATGAGCAATAACAGTCCCCGTCGCAACACCCTTGGCGGCATTGTAGATTTGATTGTATTCCGGTTTGTCCTTAATCCACCCCAGATCTCCACCCAACGTAGTAGTTGCATTGGATGCATTATCTTTCGAGAGAGACTTCGCCAGTTTCTCCATGCTGCCCGGATCCTTTACTGCTTTCGCGAGTGTTTCCCGTGCTTTGGCTGTGGATGACGCGTTCGCTTGATCCATCTGCTTCTGCTGATCTGGCGTAAGCGACTTCTGAACCGGCTGTGTATTTTGCTCCTTAAACTCCAACGTCGGCGTCTCTCCAATAATCTTGATCGCTCGATTGATGTCACGAACACCTGCAAGCTCAACGGAAATACGCCAGTGACTTCCCGCGCGCTCAGTGGTCACGATCGGTTCAGAAACGCCCATTGCATTCACCCGTCGTTCAATGACATCACGAACACCATTTAGCGCAGATAGACGACCCGCTTTAGCAACTTTGGAAACGTTTGCTTGATATTCCAAATGCGTTCCGCCCTGAAGATCAAGACCTAGAACGAAACCTTTAACAACATGCCCAAAATGCGTTCCAAAAACGGAATTAACACCATCAATGGCTCGATTTGTGGCGGGAGGATAAGAAATACCTCCGACGATGATCGCAAGCCCGATAATAAGCCACAGTCGCTTCACGACCGAGGAATGTGAGACCGAACGGATAGCCGGTTTTGACATAGCGGTTAATGGCCGAAAGTCTAGCTGAAAGACGCAAAAGAGACAAGGGCATAGTACAAAGAACTAGACAGGACAACAATTACGCGGCATTTTTGCCCGTACAATCTCATGCCGAGCACAAGACATTAACGAGTACAAGACATTAAGAGGGTTTAGATCCCGCATTATGAAATTTTACTGATAACAGAACGAAAAAATTCTTTGTCTTTAGGATGTGTCAACCAATTTGCGACGTCTTCTTTTTTCACCCAAATCGCCTCAGGATTCTCAAGATCAAGTGGTTTTAATATCGTCTGCGGCGTCGTAAAAAGAAAAATGACACGCGTCTTCATCATCGCCTGTTCACCACATCCATCTTTAGAGATAGACGGACGCTCATATTCACCGAGTCTTTTAACTAATTTCAACTCTGTCAATCCCGTTTCTTCATGAATTTCACGCGTGGCAGCAGTCAAATCATTCTCCCCTGAATCGACGTGACCTTTGGGCAATGACCATGAATTGTGCCACTGATTTACGACTGCGATCCGACCATCTGGCCCTACGACAACACCACCCGCAGTACGTTGTGAGCATTTTTTACTAATTTGTCTTTTTTTTACTGTATTCATCTATCTTATCTCTCTTTATTCTTTAATTTTCCAGTCATTCATATACATCCATGGCAGGATACGAATTTCCTCTCACTTCCGCAAGGACAATGGCGGCCAACATAAAAACCATAATGGTCCACTGCAATGACATACATCAGCTTTCTTTTCTTTTCTCGCTTTACCCAGTGGCTGTCGCCATACGACCAATGCCAAAATTCAATCGGCATATTGGAAAATCCTTGTGCGGACATCACATCGCGTAAAAGCTTCCGATTCTTTTTCTGCATCACCGGTAAACCCTCTGGTTGTGGCAACGCATTCTCCTGATATGAAAGTCTCTTAGATCGCATCGAGATCCTCCGCCCGTTTACATCGATGATACGAATATCAATGGCCGCACCAGTCATATGTCCAGATACCCATTTCCCGTCCCATGGTGCAACATATCGTTTTGTCTCCTGAACAAGGCGCATTTTGCTCCATCTCGGATACTTCTTCGCAAACATTTTGATAAAACTAAAATAGATATCCACCTGCACAAACGCAGGGCGCCATGCATCGCGCACAATAAAATGAAAACCCCGCGGCAACATTTCTTGTGCCGCCGCAAGTTTTCTTGCAACCATTGTCCGTGCGTATGCCGTCTTCTCGATCTTCATCCTTTCCTTATCCAGCGCAATCACGATACCCGGAACAGCCTTCCGAAGATCAACAAGAACTTCATTCTTAGAGATTTGCCCCATGACACTTCTTAAATTTCTTCCCTGATCCGCATGGACAAGGCTCGTTGCGGCCGACGTTCGCAAATTTCTCTTCTTGTATAGCGGTCTGTACGCTTTGCGGATCATTTCCTTCTTTAGCTGGACCAGAGAGTACAAGTCCGCTCGTAACAATACCGCGTCCGACATCATTCTGCGCTTGTTGAACAATCTCACGTGCGAGCTGAACTTTAAAAATTCCATTTGCGATTTGTTTATCAATCGTTGCGAGGAGTTCATTAAACATACGAAATGCTTCACGTTTGTACTCAACAAGCGGATCATGCTGACCATACCCCTGCAGGCCGATCCCCTTACGCAGATGATCCATCGCTTCAAGATGTTCAACCCAAAGTAAATCACTTGAATGGAGTAATAAGCTCTTCTCAAGGTCCGCCATACGAACAACATCTCCCATTGCCTCCTCAATTTTAGTATATGCCACGTGTGCGGTCTCCATTAATTTTTCAATGAGTGCCGTACGTTTTGCCGCAACATCAAGGCGGCCCTTATTTTCCGATTGTGCAAGCGCAAGTGTACCTTTAACATCCGTCCCAGCGGGGAAAAAACTTATCGCAGCCTGTTCCACTTCTTCTAAGTCCCACATATCTGGATTCTCTTCACCCGTGTGAAATAAAACAATCTGCTCAATCTCGCGTTCAATCGCTTGCATGACCATCTTTTTCAGCGAACGTTCTCCTTCTTTAGAGGGCTCCATCGCTTCATCAAGAATGAAACGCCGTCGATTATAGATAACCGTTCGATGCCGATTCAATACATCATCATACTCAAGAAGATGTTTGCGGATATCAAAGTTGTGTCCTTCGACTTTTTTTTGCGCGGTCTCAATCGCCTTTGACAACATTTTGCTCTCGATTGGCTCATCATCAGGCAAACCGAGAAACTCCATACGTCCTTTCATCTTATCAGAACCAAAAATGCGCATGAGATCATCATCCATTGACACATAAAACTGCGTAGTCCCAGGGTCGCCCTGACGGCCAGATCGTCCGCGCAATTGGTTATCAATGCGACGCGATTCGTGGCGTTCGGTACCCAGCACGTGCAATCCGCCAAGTTTCCGAACTGCTTCCGCTTCTTCTGGTGTTGGAGGGTTCCCGCCCAAAATAATATCAACGCCACGTCCAGCCATATTTGTCGCAATCGTAACGCCACCTCTCCGCCCAGCCTGCGCAATGTATTCAGCTTCACGTTCGTGATTTTTTGCGTTAAGCAAATTAAATGGGATCCCCTCAGCACGTAGCATTGTGGACAAAAGTTCATTCCTTTCGATTGAAACCGTTCCAACTAACACAGGCTGACCTCTCTCATGCAATTCTTTAATCTCCCGCACAACCGCCTGAAACTTCCCAAGCTGATTCTTATACACGCGATCTGGAGCATCAACACGTTGATTCGGTCGGTTTGTCGGAATCGAAAGAACTTCAAGCTTATAAATTTTGTTAAACTCCTCAGCCTCGGTTACGGCTGTCCCAGTCATTCCAGAAAGTTTTTCATACATACGAAATAAATTCTGGAATGTAATTGTCGCCATTGTAGTGGATTCACGCTGAATCGGTACGCGCTCCTTTGCCTCAATCGCCTGATGTAAACCCTCTGAATAACGACGACCTCTCATGAGACGGCCCGTAAACTCATCAACGATGATAACCTCTCCATCTTTGACCACATAATCGTGGTCGACCTTAAAAAGTGCATGTGCACGGAGCGCCTGTTCTAAATGATACACGAGTTTAACACCACCCTGAACATACAAATTCTCGACACCAAGCGCCTTTTCGATCTTTGTAATCCCTGGTTCATTGAGGGTCGCCGTCCGCAATTTTTCATCGACGACATAATCCGTCTCCTCGTCGAGATGTGTCACGAGCTCAGCAAAACGGTAATAAAGCTCCGTCGCTTCTTCTGCCGGCGTAGAAATAATGAG
>QIKL01000049.1 GCA_003231955.1 Candidatus Uhrbacteria bacterium
CGGATTCGTCCGCCTTCGGGTGTGTAACGGAGTGCATTGTCAATAACATTTGTGAAAATTCGTTTTAATCCATCACGTTCGGCTAGGACGGCAAGCCGCGATCCTGATTCCAAATCAAGTGTGACTTTTTTTTGTTTTGTCATGATTTGAAGATTTTTGATAACCTCTTTTACGACATCGGAAACGGGGATCATCGCCAGCCGCTTGGGCTGTGTGGTCATATCCAGACGCGCCGCGTGTAAAAGATGTGTCGTGATATTTGTGAGGCTTTTCGTCTCCTCTAAGATTGATGTGAGATCTTTTTTGACACGCGACGAGATAGGGTTATCACTCCTGAGCAAAACTTCGATATGCGATCGGATTACGGCGAGCGGTGTGCGAAGTTCATGTGCTGCATCCGCCGCAAACCGTTTTTGTGTGCGCAAGACCCTGTCGATGGGTTTTAGTGTGATTCCAGCAAAGGAATACGCTGCCGCACAGGAGATCGCGAGAATAATGCCGTCGACGAAGAGTAACATGTCGAGGATGCTATTTTGGCGCTCTTCAAAGAATTGTTCTGTATTAATTCCTTGTCGGAGGTATTGGCGAAATGCTTCTCGATTTTCTCCAGAGACATAAAAATAGAGTGTTGCACTGAAGAGCACTGTCACGATGAGCATCGCGAGGACGTAGATGCCTGTGAGTTTTAGACGCGCTCGGAAAAAGACGTCAGTGTGCCATCGTGTAGCCAATGCCTCGAATGGTCTGAAGGTGTTTGCCATAAGTCCCAAGTTTCTTTCGTAGGTTTTTGATATGCACGTCGACGACGTTGCTGAATGAATCAAAATCGTGTTTCCATATATTTGAGATAATTTGGTCGCGTGAGATAATTTGTCCTGGATGGCGCATGAGATATTCTAAAATTGTGTATTCTCTAAGTGTTAGTGCGATGGGATTGCCAGAGATACATACCTCTTTTGTATGGGCATTTAAAGTGATTGGTCCGTGTTGGATCGTGTCGGGGAGAAGGATTTTTGGACGTCGGAGGAGCGTTCGGATGCGTGCGAGTAATTCCTCAAATGCGAACGGTTTAATGATGTAATCATCCGCACCTGCGTTGAGTCCTTCAATGGTGTTTTCTGTTGTATCCCGTGCCGTGAGCATGAGAATAGGGATAATGATATCTTTTTTGCGTACGTCCGCACAGACCGTTAGGCCGTCTTTTTCTGGCAACATGATGTCAAGAATGACGAGATCATAGGCTGATGCGTTCATTAGAATCTGGCGTTCCGCTATTGCGCCGTCGAATGCGCAGTCAACGGTGTAGCCCTCTTGTTCCAGCCCTTGCTTGAGAGAGGCGCTGAGTTTTTTATTGTCTTCTACGAGTAGAAGTTTCATATTGTGTTTTTGTGTGGCGGCGACTGTATCTGTTTTTGATTATCATTGTTGTTTAGGTTTGTATATAGATTTTCCTGCGTTGCTAATACGGCAAATATCCAAAACATCATTGCAAGATCATTTTTAAGATATGGAACATCTACAAGTCCGTGTATGAGGATTGCGACGAGGGGAAGAATGTAGATGAATGTTTTGAGAGATGAGGCTGTTCGTTTCTGATCTTTAATTTTTATTTGCCGAAACCATGTAGCGCAAATCCATCCGAATGCGGCGATGCCAAGGAGTCCTGTTTCGCTCCAGAAGTTTAAGAGAATGTCGTGGGGGTACTGAAAGATTTCAAGGTAGGTCGCTTTGTGATATGCCGCGATAACGTCTGGATACGCGCCGAATCCCGCACCGAAGATGGGGTGGTCTTTTAGCATTGCCCACGTTTCGTGCCAAATTGTGAGGCGGACTTGTCCGGACCACCCTTTGAATGTCAAAAGATGGATGAGCGGATTACGAATTTGCGGAATACCGAATACAACGACGCTCGCGATAAGTCCCGTAATGATTGTGGGGATGCGTGTCTTTTTTTGAATGAGAAGAATGAGGCTAACGGCGCCTAAAATTGCGATAGTTCCGCCGGCGCTTTTTGCGAGGAGCGTGGCGAATGTTGCGGAGAGAAACCCGATGAGAAGCGTACTTCGTCGCAGGTTGAAATGTATGGTTGAAGACTGGCTATCTTCCGTTTCATGTTTTGAATCTTGCGTCACGAGAAGTCCCGCACACAGCGCGGCGATCGGTGCACAATACAAGGCAAGTGCGTTTGGGAAAGGAAATGGACCGGTTGCACGCCGTGCTGCAATAACTGTGTCCCACGGATGAGGAATCCATCGTCCAGTCGTAAACTGGACAATAGCCCATAGAAAAACAACTACAGCCGAAAGGATGAGCGCGCGGATGATTGTCGAACGATCTTTTTCTGTTTTGAGCGCGCCTAAAAGAAGAATGGCGTAGACAAGAGGTTCAAGGATGTACGCACGCCAGAGTCCGAGAGCCGCGATATGATTCGGCGCGACGACAATGCCAATCGTCGTCGCTAAAATCCACAGAGCGACGGGCCATCGCCATGGTTTTGTCTTTTTCCATCCATCTTTCCAGAGAGCAGGTTCACGAATCGTTGCGCCAATAGCGAGTCCAGTAAATATGAGTTCCAGTGCGGTTGAAGGAAGCGGACCAAACGATGCGCGGAGAACATAGATTGGCAAGATCGCTGGAAACCACAATATGGCGAGGCGAGGAGCACGCCAAGCAATAATCGCGGCTGCAAGGCCGATTGCACTGAGAAGAAATGTCATCATGTAATGTCAGCGGTTGTAGTTCCTCGGCGGAAGAAGAGGAGCTCCTTCAATGTCTCTTTGGGTATGGCGCCACTTGCGAGAATGAGTACGACATAGACGATACAACCGACCGCAAGTGGGATGGGCAGCCAGACGTCACGGATGGGTAGGACCACAAGGGCCATGATAATGGAGGCGCCAGCTGTTTTTAAGATGGGTGATATTGCGAATGTCACTTTTGATGCGCGGATTGTCATAATAGTGGATGCGACTGCGACTGTAAGTTCGGATGCGACTGTGAGCCAAGCCGCTGCCCACATACCGTAGATTGGGATAAATACGATATATCCGGCGAGGACGACAACCGCAGTCCAGATATAAATTGGGAGCATTCGGCGCTGAAGATTTAGTGCGACAATTGCATGACTTGAGACGGTTCCAAAAAAGATAACCGCGGCTGCGAGAATCAAGACTTTAAGTATTCCGCCAGAGGCCGCAAAATTTTCGCCAGCTACGGCGCGCATTACACGGGTACCGATAACCATGGTCCCTGCAACGGCTGGTAGAGCTAGCATAAGCATCACGGTGTAGGAGCTTCGCAGAAGTGAGCGAAAGCGCGGAAAGTTTTTAGCTGTCCATGCCGTCGCAAGGATGGGGAGGATGACGCCCATAAACATAAAGGGCAATGTCGTAAAGATATCAAGGACGCGGTATGCGGCGCCGTAGATACCAACTTCGGTAAACGGCCGCCATGCCGCGAGGAGCAGGGTGTCAGCCTTGTAATAGATAAGGTTAAAAAAGATTGAAACACCGATAGGCCAGGAACGACCTAAAAGCATCTTCCAAAATTCTGGATCCCAATTCCATCTGAGCGATGCGTAATGTCGTGCAACGAGCGTGTTGATGATGAAATTTACAAATCCTCCCAGCGAGACGATGAGTACAATCGGAACGAGTCCCCATCCAAGCGTCCATGCGATGAGCACGCCGATGAGTAATGTAATACGTCCAGCGACTTCTCCAATAGCAACGATGTGCATTTTTAGATGCCGTTGTTGAATCCCAATGACAATTTGGTTTAGAACCGTAAAGAAGAATGATCCCCATATCGCAAAAAGGGCGAGCCGGAGTTCTGGTGGATAGTTTAAGAAAAATGAAAGAAATGGCGCGATTGTGAGAAGAATTGCGGCCGTAATAAGACGAAATGTATATGTGGCGCTCGCGGCGCGATCCTCAAATGCTTTATCTCCGCGGTGCTCGCCGAGCATCTGGATTAACGTGATGTTAAGGCCGAAATCAAGGATGATCGCAAAGACTTGAAAATAGGCATTCGCTGTGGAATACATACCAAATCCGGCCTGTCCGAGGAGGCGGGTCATGAGTCCGACCACAACCACGCCAATGGCGGTGGAGATGATTTTTCCCAGGAATTGGACGCTAGTGTTCCAGGCGATTGCCCGATTAGTGCTCATGTGAGGTTGAGGTGCGCGTAGTATCGCATGGATTTGTGGCTAAAGAAAGGCTAAGATGGTGTCGTTGAATCCTAAATGTACTCTATTTTTGTTGACAACAGAGCCTAAAAATGGTATATTGTTGTTACATCGTCCAAAATCGGCGGTAGAAATACAAATACAGAAATACCTTTACTGTTTAATATGAATATCCTCGGTCCCGCACGGAAGCCTTTGGGCTTCTGGACGTACATAACCGAAACGTTCGAAAGAAGGATCCAATCTAGGATCATGTCTTTGGCATGGTCTGTTGGATCCTTTTTTTTGAGCTTGCTCCTCGTCGCCGCGCCTCTTGTGCCAGTACACGCATCGACATTGACCTATCATGCGCGCGTCTCCGCGATTTTTATGAGTTTTAACCCAGGGCAGACTAAGACACTGACTATCAAGTTTACCAACGACGGGTCTGCAACATGGATCGGTTCGGTCGCTAATACAGCATTGTATCTTTATGGCGATTCGTCTGTTTTTCATAATGCGACGTGGATTAAGCCGGATTTTCCAGGGATTGTGACGCCTGCCATTGTGAAACCAGGTCAGATTGGCGCCGCTGTGTTTTCGGTAACTGCGCCATTGAAACCTGGAATTTATCATGAGCGTTTTCTTCTTTCATACGGTCCAGGCGAGTGGATGAAAGGCTCTGTACTCTCGGCGACATTTACTGTGGTAGGCTCTGCGTCTTCCGTGGTACCTGCGTCACCCGCCGCAATTGTTCCCGCACCGCCAGCATCAAATGTTTGGAAAGCTGAATTAACGAGTAAAGGCGGGAGTGAATGGCAAACGGCGCCAGGCGGATTACTCACGATCGTTGTTGCGTATCGAAATCGTGGGACGCGAGCTTGGTCGAGTGAAGGTGGGGATCCTGTTTGGATAACAACGCCGAATGGAGAAACTAGTGCTTTTTATGATAATTCGTGGGTCAACAACGTTCAGATCGCGCGAATGCAAGAAGGAACGGTCCGTCCAGGTGGTGTCGGGCATTTTATTATCAATCTTCGCGCGCCGACGATTGTTGGGAATTACAAAGCATCTTACGAGCTTGCGGCAGGCCTCAAACCGGAATCGTTAACGCGAATTTCGAACAGCTCTGTAAGTTTCTCAGTTCACGTTACAACGGTTGGAATTGATACTCCAAGGTCTCCCGCGAGTGGAAATGCCAGCAGTCTGACAGATACGATGCCTAGTGAAAGCGCACCGGCTGGGAGTAGATCATATCAAGCGATGCTTCTTTTAAGTTCAACAAAACAGGTTAGTATTGCTGGGAATGGTCGTCAACAATTGACGTATGGATTCAAGAATGTCGGGACTTCCGAGTGGACTACACTTTCTCTGCAAGCTGCGACAGTCAGCGCCGCAGCCGCATCGGTCGGTACGCTCACATCAGTACAGGATGCTTCATGGGTCAATAGTTCTGAACCGGTTCGTGTAAATGCGCCGACCTTACCTGGTCAGATCGGTTTCGTGACTTTTACGATTAAAGCTCCGCCAGTGAAGGGAAAATATGTTGCGGCGTTTAAGCTTATGGCAAATGATCATCTCGTAGAGGATGGGATAATTAGGATTCCCATTACCGTAACGGCAGATGGGATTATCCAGCCGACACCGACAAAAGTTGCATCTCAAGGGACAACAGCATCATCGCCAGGAACAGTGATTACCGTTCAGCCGCTCGGAGGCAATCTCGCAGCATTACCAGATGAGCCTATCATCCGTGTTGGAATCTATCAGACCGTCGATAATCAGATGATCGTACGTGCAGTATCTGGGGGGTTTACTGTTCAGCAGCATGGAAAAGTGATTTGTACGTTCAACGCTGGGGAGTCTGTCATTATTTCGTACGATCGGATTCATAAAGTCTATAAAGCGGTCGGTCCGCGTTGTACTTCGCAATCTACAAATGTGTACCAAGCAGTGTCTTCAGATGCTATTGCGCCACTTGAGATGACTGACTTTTCGCATACGCTCTCGTGGCTTCCAGGCGCAAATGATAATAAATTTCGTAGCAAGCTTGAACTGCGATATACACCTGCGACAGATGCGGTCTGGGTTATCAATGAGCTGCCGATTGAGTGGTACCTTAAAGGTATTGGAGAAACGTCTAATTCTAGTCCGCAGGAATATCAAAAGGCGCTTCTTACAGCGGCGCGGACCTATGCAATGTATCACGTTCAGCATGAAACAAAACACGCTGCGGAACACTTCACAGTCGATGCGAGATATGATCAGGTATATCGTGGCTACGGTGCAGAGTCGCGTGATCCCAACGTAGTCAGAGCTGTAGATGCTACGCGTGGTCAGATTGTTACCTATCGAGGCAAGCTTGCTATCACACCGTACTATTCTCGTTCGGATGGACGCACGCGTGCATGGACAGAGGTCTGGGGCGGCGGTCCTATTCCATGGCTCGTATCCGTGCCAGTCCCATGGGATAGCGGGAAGACGCTATGGGGTCATGGTGTAGGTATGTCGGCGACTGGCGCACTTGGTGCGGCTAGGGACGGGTGGAGTTACGATAAGATTCTGAAATACTTTTACACGGATACCGTATTAATGAGAGCGTACAAATGATAAGGAATTAGGCTATGGTTCGATCTTCTTTGCGACGTTTGCAGCGTTTCTCTCAGGCATTCCGAATTCCTCAACCGCAGCGTCGATGTTTTCTTTTCGATCTTTCTCGGAAAGTTCGAGGATGATTTTGGCCAGCTTATTAGGATGCGGGATATTGATAAATTTGAAGTGATCGACTTCGGAGGCAGTTTGAATGGAGATGTCTCCGAAGCTAAAAATCGTATGCCAGAATCCTTTTATTTTTGAGGTAACATCTTGGATACGATAGAGTCGCAGTTCCGCGACTGTGCGGCTGAAAAGTCCACTCTGCCGGATATCGAGAATGCGCCGATCTGTTACGATAAAGACATCAAGCCAGTAGTCAATGAATGTTTGGAAGCAAAACATCAGTCCGTAAAGGAAAAAGAGACTCGCTCCAAGGATGAAGGCTGTAAAGTGCCACGGCACGGCAAAAAGCTGCTGATTAAAAAGTTTGATAGTAACGTATCCTAAAAATGGAATGATGAAAACGAGGAACGTGCTTAGAATGAGCGGGATAATGGTTATCCAGCTTGCACGTTGGACAGAGACTCTGTGTTCTTGCAGATCGGACCCGGGGAGGTGTTTGAGATTAAGCATAGAGAAAGTGACGTGTGAATGAGTGCCGTGTGGCTAGGGATTGAAGATGACCGACTGTTGAATCCCGCCAAACAGATCTATATGTTGGGTCCAGTCGATATTGATGAGATATATAGATGTGCCAAAAATGACAATGAGCGCGATAACAGAAAAGGCTAGAGTCGTTAAAGAGGTGCCGTGTCCCGGTAGTCCATATCGTAACATCTGGATAATTGAGAGCGCGGCCATAATTATGAAGATGCCAAGGAGTACGAGCCATGTGATAAGGAAAATGGAGAAGGGGATCATATGTGTTGGCAAGATATTGAGAGTAGCTAGAATAGAGATGATGAACGTGTCGGAGGATCTAGATCAAGGTGGCGATATGCGAGATCTGTTGCTACGCGGCCGCGTGGTGTTCGCATAAGAAGTCCTTCTTGGATTAGGAATGGCTCGATAACGTCTTCAAGTGTCGCAACTTCTTCGTTCATCGCCGCGGCAAGGTTTGTGAGGCCTGTTGGTCCGCCGTGAAATTTTTCGATGATTGTTTTAAGCGTGCGGCGATCTGTTTCATCTAATCCGCGAGGATCAATTTCGAGCGAGGCGAGTGCTTTCTGGACCGTTGCTACATCAAGAATACCATTTCCTCGGACTTGGGCGAAATCGCGGACGCGTTTAAGTAGCCGGTTGCCAACTCGTGGTGTCCGGCGCGCACGTGAAGCTACGAGTCCAGCAGGTTCGGCATTAATCGCGATTCCGAGCAGCCCAGCGGTACGACCGACGATTTGTGTCATTTCATCGATTCCGTAGAAGTCTAAATGAAAGATTGATCCGAATCGGTCGCGCAATGGCGCTGAGAGCAGGCTCATTTTAGTCGTGGCGCCGATTAAGGTAAAACGCTTGAGATCAAGGCGAAGCGTCCGTGCGGTGGGTCCTTTTCCGATAACGATATCGAGTGCATAGTCTTCCATTGCCGGATAGAGGACTTCTTCGATCGTTCGGTTCATACGGTGGATTTCGTCAACAAAAAGAACGTCGCCTTCTTCGAGATTCGTGAGGATCGCGGCAAGGTCGCCCACTCGTTCTAATGCTGGGCCGCTTGTTATCTTGATATTTGCGTTCATTTCATGTGCGATAACATGTGCAAGAGTGGTTTTTCCCAGGCCTGGTGGGCCGTGGAGGAGGACATGCTCGCAGGGTTCATTCCGCTGACACGCAGCTTGAATAAAAATCGAAAGGTTATCTTTAATTTTAGGCTGACCGATGAATTCTGCTAATGTTTTTGGTCGCAATGACATTTCGAATCCGGCTTCTGGTGGCTGGAGTTCGGAAGAGATTACATGATCCTGTTCATCCATATACTGAGAGCTTAGCCTAGACGGCATTTTTTTGCGATGTTTTGACGGTTGCAATTCAATCGTCAATACATGGAGATTATTGATCACATGGTAAAAACAGCCTTTTGCAGTACGGTTTGTTTGAGTGTCACGTCAAAAATGTCGCAATTGCAGCACTCGTGAGAAGGATAAAATTTGCGATGCCGAATACGTTTGAGAGGGTACTATTCCGCCATTTGCCCATAATTTTTTTGTTATTTCCAATAAAAAGAATAACAAGAATGAGGGGCGCCGCGACGATGCCGTTTATGACGGCGGTCCAAAAAAGTGCCTTGATAGGATTTAACCCCGTAAAATTAATAAGAAGTCCGATGAGCGTCGCTACTGTAATGACGCCGTAAAATCCGTGTGCCTCTTTAAAACGTCGATACAAGCCCTCGGACCAGCGGAATGCTTCAGAAAGCACGTAGGATGCCGATGCGGAGAGGACCGGAACGGCGAGGAGACCTGTCCCAACAATACCAATTGCGAAGAGAATTGACGCATACGGTCCGGCGAGTGGTCTAAGTGCTCGCGCCGCGTCCGCAGATGTTTGGATGTTTGTGATCCCGTGGGCAAAAAAGGTCATTGCTGCGGTTACCATAATAAAAAACATGATGATGTTGGAGAACGCCATACCTGCGGACGTGTCTATACGCATATTTCGAATTTCACGCGCAGTTGCACCTCGTCGAGCACGGAGTGTCTTTCGTCCTTGCACAATTTCTTCTTCGACTTCCTCGTTTGCTTGCCAAATAAAAAGATATGGTGAGATTGTCGTGCCGGCGACGGCGACGAGACCGAGGAGAAAGTTGTGGTTAAATCCGATCTGAGGCCAAACGGCGGCGGCGAAGACCGTATGCCAGTTCGTCGTGACTACGATCGCGGTTAAAACGTAAGAGAAGAGACTTAATGCGAACCATTTGAGAATTCGCGCGTATACTTGATATGTCAAAAAGATCTCCAATATGAGGATAAGAAGAGTGTAACCGATTGCAAGCGCGGCGAAGGGTACTCCTGGGATGAGGAGTCGGGTGGCATCGGCCATGGCACCGAGGTCTGTCCCAATATTGATTGTGTTCGCGATGAGAATGAGGATTACAAAAGTCCATAATACCCAGCGTCCATAATGTTTATGAAGGATTGCGCCAATTCCTTCACCAGCAACCATGCCGATTCGTCCGACCATCTCTTGGATCCCAATCATGAACGGGATGCCAAAAAGGGCAGTCCAAAGCTGGGCAAGTCCGAATTGCGCACCAATCTGCGTATAGGTTGCAATGCCGGATGGATCGTCGTCCGCCGCGCCGGTAATAAAACCTGGTCCGAGACGTCGAAGAAACGAACGGAGCGGGTGTTTCATGCCGGCAGTGTACCATACGCTTGCTTCTCATTTTTCGATATGCTGAACTAAGGATGGAGGTGAAAGATGCAAAAGTCGTTACAACTCTTTGGGGTCGCTTGCGCTTTAGCGGGGATGTTTGCAGCGGGATTCGTCTCGGGTGTCACGTCTGTACCGTCACCTGATAAAGGGAAAATATTGCCTTCGTCGATTCGACTATTAGTCATCCCGCCACCATCGGGCTGTCAAGGTCCTTGTCAGCGTGTGAATCGGATTCTCTTCCCGACCTACAGGGAGCCTGTCTTCATTGTGCCTCCAAAATCGTCAACTCGATGGGAGGTTAGACTGTGACTTCCGACCGTAATTTTATCTTCTTCGGACTTGAAGAGTCTGATGATAAGCGCCTCGTCCACATGTGTGTGGCGGGGCGCATTTTTTCCACTCGCCAAATAATGTGCGATGCGCTAGGCTGGTGCATGCCTATGAATTCCCATATTCGTATAACCTCCTCAACATCACAAGCGCAGCATCCGAGAACCCTCCGTGCAATCGCGGAAAAGACCGATGAATTGACGTCGCATCTTACCGTTCTCGCAGCCGAATCGGAGCGGGTGAGTGCGCTTATTCAGCAGATACCAGATGATGTCTCGTCTCGCCTCGCGTGGCTCAATAATAATTTGTGCCAGATGGATCTATCATCAGATTTATGAAAGAGCAACTTTTTGGCGAACCATCAATCAATCGTAAGCGTGAGGTTTGCGTTAAAAAACTCGAGGATACTTTGGAGATAATTATTGTTGCGCGTGAAAATTGGATTGAGAATATCAAGATACTTGATCTCAAAATTCCTCATAACGACATCCAAGAAGATCAGCGCACATACTCTTATCATGTATTGCGGAACGCATGGCTCGCGAATGTCGACAAATTGGATCGTTTGGAGAAGGAACTTAAAGAATTGATAGGCAGTGCTTCTTTGGCGAATTGAGGTTGAAAGGATTAAAAGATATGTCGCACGAAACGATGTCGCATTCTCACTCCGCCGAATCTTCCGGCGAGCCAGTCTTTTCGCGGACTGAGCAAAAGCATCTTGCGATCGAAACACTTGAGATCGATCACACCACGGCGCTCGCAGAATACGAGGTAACACGCGCCGCACGAGAGGAGCGACGCACAAAAGCGTTTGGGATTCATGTGACATGCATGGATGAACGCGATACGTTTGCGGCTGAGGCGACAGGGGAGCCGTTGGGAGCATTAGAGCTCTTTGCCACACCCGGTGGACGAACAACGCCAGAGGAGTTATTGAGAGCATACGGCCCTCAATTAAAAGAAGCACGGGAGGCGGGTAAAGAACTTAGAGTTTGGCTTATGCCACATCATTGTACAGCGGACTCACACGCAGGATGTGCAGCGTTTGCCATGGATGAAGCAGCACAGACGGCGTATTTCACAAAGCTCGCCGATGATCTGCGAAGCTGTTCAGAATTTGAGGGTGTACAAGTTTTGACCGCATTCTACGATACGGACATGCACGGATTGACGCCGTTTCACGGTACGGAAATTCCGAAGGATGTAATGTATGCGGGCAATCATTTGCGCGAGACTGTTGGTATTTCGCGCGAAGGAGGATTGGGTGCAGATGATCGCTCACATGCCGGTACGCGCGTCTACATCGGCGATCGTCCGCGCGCATGGGTCGCGCGTCGCAATGCGGCATATCATCTCTCTCCAGAAATGGATCGCGAAGAACTGTTTGAGGGCGCGGCGCTCGCCGTAATGGTAATGAAGACGCATTCGCATACGGATATGATACGTGTGCCTGTTGTGATCCAAATTGATCGTCGCCTCGGAATGGAGGATATCGTTGGTATGAGCGACGTAGAGCTATTAAAACGCTTCAATGCTTCTCCGATTTTGCGGGGGATTGAACTCACGTCTGATGAATTTTTCGTCGTGCGTACAGAGACTGATCCCGCGTCGTGGGAAGGAGATCGACTTCTTGATGATAATGAGAACGTAACCTGACGTCTATTATCTATTGTTTGATTGGTCCCTCAAAAATAGCTCACCTATGATCAGGCGGCTCCATCAATGAGAAGGAGCCGCTTTTTAAATGTGCTTTAAGTTTTTTATAAAATTTAATCATTGATTTTATTTTTTTCTAGGGAAAACGTCAATTTTTTTTCGACCTACTTTGCGGCGCAATGTGCTGCCGAATTGGTCGGGAAAAAGTTCGAAAGTTTGATATTGGTGTATCTTTACAGCACGGCTCGAAACCATTTCCTGCAAAATTGCTAACGCAATTTTGAAAATTTCTGAAATCTACTCGGGCACGGCGGAATTCCTCCCCCCCAACCTCCTCTTTCCGCCGAGCACGTGGTGATTCGGAACTGGATCGTACGGCTCTCGCCACGCCCTCTAAGTATTCGAGCGGAGTGAACTGCACCCTATAAACTAGACACCAAAAACAGCGAAGTTTTGTTTTTTTGTATATAATTAGTAAATAATTAAACATCTGGAAGCTGAAAACTCTTTTTTAGCCAATCTTCCGAAAAAGAAGAAGGATCAAGGGAAAGAAAAGATTTAAAAGATTACCTTTTAATTAAAGAAGTCTTTGGTTTAAAAACAGGAGCAAAAACAATCAAGATGCGATTGTACGATAAGGGTGTCGTAATGAATTTAAAGAAAATACAAAGAATAATGAAGAAATATGGTTTAGTTTGCAAAATACGAAGAGTAAATAAATCAAGAGTTGCATTACAGAAGAATATCCAAAATCAAGAAGTTGAAAATCTATTGAACAGAAAGTTTAAACAAAGTATAGTTGAAAATCTATTGAACAGAAAGTTTAAACAAAGTATGCCGTACAAATTTGCTTCAACCGATATTACATATCTTAAACATAAAGGTAGGTTCTCGTTTCTCTCTACCGTTAAAGACTTAGCAACGGGTGAGGTAATAATATTGGAGGCTTTCTCGAAAGGTCATGGCCAAGGAAATC
>QIKL01000007.1 GCA_003231955.1 Candidatus Uhrbacteria bacterium
CATCTCCCTGGAGATATGTACTCTGTTGAAATACAAAGTATTCGCAATAAACAATTTATTTTCTTCTCCCCACTCCAGCTTGCGATTCAACCGATTACAGCAAAACAAGCATTAAAAACGCCGATTTACGCAGAATATCCTATTCCCGCAAAAGAGCTTCCTTGGATTATCGGCTTTATCACAATCTCCATTGGCCTTGGTGTATTCTTACTTCTGAAAACCCCATAGATCAATCTAAAATCCCAACTTGATAATTGTATAAACGTTTATACGCACCTTTTTTTCTTTTGATTAAATCACTGTGTTTTCCTCTTTCTATAATCGATCCTTTCTCTAAAACAAAAATACAATCAGCATCTCTGACTGTGCTGAACCGGTGGGCAGCAATAAATGTCGTCCTTCCCTTCATAAGCTCTTTAAAGGATTCTGCAATTAGATTTTCCGTTTCAGCATCTAATGCGCTTGTTGGCTCATCAAGAATTAAGATTTTAGAATCGCGCAAAATTGCACGAGCGATAGCAATACGCTGTTTTTGACCTACGGATAATTTTATCCCACGTTCGCCTACAAGCTGATTATACTGTTTTGGGAGTTCTTCAATAAATCCATGTGCATGTGCCTTTTTTGCGGCTTCAATCACCTCTTTATTTGTCGCGCTCAGTTTCCCATAACGAATATTCATCATAATTGAATCGTTAAAAAGTACAGGTTCCTGCGGAACAACAGCAATATTACGACGAAGCGCTATTAAATCAAATTGTCTAGTATTGTGTCCGTCTATCAATACTGCGCCTTTGGTCGGAAAATAATATCCTGAGATGAGATCAATAATCGTACTCTTCCCTACACCAGATCTACCAACAAAAGCTACTCGCTCCCCCTGACGAACCTTAAAAGTTAGATCACGCAGAACTGTCGTTGATGCATCATATCTAAAAGATACATCCTTAAACTCAACATCTCCATGAATCTTTACTGGGGAAAACGCATTTTTTGGATGATATATTTCATATGGTATCTCAAATATTTTTTCCTCTGCTTGCCGTATACTAACCAATCCATTTTGGAGCGTTTGCCAATGAAAACCAAGCCGAACAAAAGGCCCAAATAACATTGCGGCATACCCATTCAACGCTACCAATCCTCCAATACTGAGCCTGCCTTGTTGAATGTAATACACAGCAAGAAAAAATATCACTACTTGCGTACCCATAATAATCATCCTTTGATAAAAGTTCGTACTACTCCAAACAATTTCTAACCTATTCCAAATCTTCGTCGTATGATCAAAAAAACCTTGCTTAATTTTATGTTCTTCGTGCCGTTCGGCAGTCATGTGTTTTACCGATTGAATATTGGTAATAGCTTGAAAAGCGTCCGTAAAGGCATCCCTCCACGTTAAATGGCCTTCTTCAAGAAGATGTGTTGTCGGTATTATGAGGCGCATCAATACTAAAATATAAATTAACACTCCTACAACAAGGATTAACGTAAATATCGGATTGATAAAAAGTGTTACCACAATCCCAACGACTACACTTAATATCGGAGGAGCTAGATCCACAAGAACGTTTCCTGCTATTTCCGCTATTTGCCAACTCGTTTTTGAGATAAGATCAGATAATTCACCAATTTTTTCATCTTTATGAAAAGAGAGAGGGACAAAGAGCAAGTGTACAAATGACTCACTCTGATAACTAAACTGAACTTTTCTCTCTAATAGTTTTCCCTCTCGATCAATAATCCAATCGGTAACATTCCCTGCAATCCGTACAAAAATCCACAGAAGTAATAGCGCAAACCACGTAGAGATCGTGATATTCCAGAGAGTTACTGTCTTTGAAAAATGCAAAATGGCATCAAGAAAAGATCCCATGATGTATGGAATAACCCCATTCGCAAGTGCGGAAATACCTCCCAAAATAGCCAACCAAACAATCAGTGACTTGTGCGCCTCTACATGTTTAAATAATATTTTCCATGATTTTTTCCTTTGTTTTGCTTTAACAAATCGTTTATTCATAGTTTCTATCTCCTGATTCAACAAAAAATTTCCGGATGCTGTCACTCTTTAATTAAAAACCTTATTTTAAAATATACATTATTTTAAAGTATACATCTAAAAAAGAATATCTTAAAATGACAACTGACTAGATGCGAATAAAATAAGAAGATTAAAATAAAGGAGCTCTTTATATTTTTATATTCTAGGTTGATCAGATCTTAGCTTATATTTTTCTCAAGTACTCGATTTTTTTCCGCTTTGTCAGTACACTATCAAATATATGTTGCAGTGGAATACTCTCATACGCTCACTCGGATTCACCGAGAGCGAAACAAAAATCTATCTCTTCTCGCTCGAAATGGGTGCGAGTTCGGTTCAAGACCTCGCAAAGAAAGCAAAAGTTTCACGCGTAACCACCTATACTGCGATTGAGTCACTCACCAAACATGGACTTATGAGTTCGGTGGAAAAAGGAAAAAAAACCTTGTATGCAGCGGAGTCTCCAGAACGCCTCATATCTTTTGTTCATAACCGTCTAAAAGAAATGGAAAATACGCTCCGAGAAATCCAGTCTTCAATTAGCGAACTTAAACTCGTCCAGCGCGGAGATAGACCTACCGTAAAGCTATTTGAAGGCAAAGAAGGACTCAAAGCGGTTCATGATGACATTCTCAAAACTAACCCTGATAAAATTCTCGAGATAAACAATATCGACGCGATGCTCTCACTTTTTTGTAAAGATGATTTTATAGTGTACCAAAATGAACTTGATAAACAAAAAATTATCTCGGAAATTATCGCCATATATTCTCAGCCCGTCGAACCGCGAACACATGCAAATGTGCTACATCTGAACGGAAAGTCTCATAGATTCTACGGGAATATCACAATCTACAATAACAAAGTCGCACTCTCAAGTTTCCAAAAAAAGAATATCTCCGTTCTCATCGAGAGTGACATTATTGCACAAACCATGCGGGATTTATTCCGACTCGCTTTTGAGGGCGCCGAAAAACACAAAAAATAATATTCGGAGATTTGAAAAAGCCCTGGGTAAGAATCTGCCCAGGGCTTTTGATTAGAAGCTGCTTCCCATTACTTTTCCTTTCTGGTGGAAGACCACCATTCCATTATGGGGGTCAGACAGCTAATCCAGCTGACCATAAAACACACACTGCTACAAAGTACGAAAACTGTCAAGGGGTACATTAACAGCTATTTTGTAACGCACCTGTGCGTAATGATTAAATATAGACTCTGGTTATTCTATTCCGATAGGAGGAGCACATACTAAAATAAACTAATATGAACACGTTTTGTCTAATCTCTACTTGACAAGATTTTTTAGATCTGCTATAGACGTATCAGTACCAACTGGCGTGTCCTGTTCACAGGACACGCATCAACCACAGCTCCGAGCGCCTTGCCGTTTCTCCGATACCCCCGGATGCGAACGGCAAGGCGACTCCCTACTAGCTCCTGTTACGTCGTTGACATAACAGGGCTATTTTTTATGGCGCTAGGTCTGCCGACTTGGTACCCTATCGTCATGTTTGCTACAGACCGAATCGACCTTGATTATTTTGACTCGCGTCTTACCCAAGCACTACGACGCATTACCGTTGCGGTCTCTCACCTATCTCCAAATCCGCAATTCACACAATCGCCCGTCGTCTTCCTTGTTGGAGGATGTGTCCGTGATGCTCTACTTGGCATCCGTTCTTCCGATCTCGATCTGGAAATCTATGGCGTCGCAGCTGAACAGCTGAGTGCTCTGCTTCAACATCTGTTTCCAGGTATCGTCAATACTATCGGACGATCATATGGCATCCTAAAAATTCATTTAGCTGAAGATGCAGAGATTGATATTGCGCTCCCCCGACGGGAATCCAAGACCGCTCCAGGCCATACAGGCTTTGAGATCACGGGAGATCCCAGTATGTCTCTTCAGGATGCATCCCAACGACGGGACTTCACGCTCAATGCAATTTACGCGGATGGAACGACGGGCAAGCTGTCTGATCCGACTGGAGGTATTGCAGACCTTACAGCAAAACGACTTCGCATAGTTGATCCCGCAACCTTCGGCGATGATCCGCTCCGGGTCTATCGTGCAGTCCAATTCGCGGCGAGATTTGACCTCACAATTGATCCCACTACGCGAGATCTTCTTACTAAAATGGTTAATCACGGTGATCTTGTAGAACTCCACGCCGAACGAATCACTGGAGAAATACGAAAACTACTTCTACAGGCGGAACGACCGTCTATCGGATTTCAGAATCTAAAGGATATTGGCGTCATTAAACGAGACTACCCAGAACTCCAATCCCTTATTGGAACAAAGCAAGAACCAGAATGGCATCCAGAGGGTGATGTCTGGATGCATACACTTATGGTCGTTGACCAAGCTGCAAAGATTATCCGCGACCCAGCAAAAGATCTACATCGCGATGAAAAACTCCAAATCATGCTCGGTGCGCTCTGCCATGATCTCGGCAAACCCGCGACTACGAAACATGAAGACGGACGAATTAGGTCCAAGGGACATGAGGATGCGGGAAAGGAGCCAACAGAACATTTATGCGCACATTGGACGTTTGGAGAACGAACGACACTCGCGGCCATCGCTGTCGCAATGAACCATCTAAAACCAGATATGCTGTATCGTGCCCTCCAAAAAAAAGAGATCACAGAGAAAGGTTATACCAATGCGATCCGTAAACTCCTCAAACGTATTTCCCCAGTCTCATGGCGTGTACTTGTCGCCTCTGCCGAGGCAGATTATCGCGGACGTGGAATGCCCGGAGTATCAAGCGCCCCATATCGAGCTGGAGAATCTTTCACACGGATCGTTCTTGCTAACGGCTTCAATACAGCGCCCACCGAAACACTAATCCAAGGACGCGATCTCTTGGCAATGGGTGTTGAACCCGGACCTCGCGTTGGTTCAATGATTGCATGGATTGAGACCCTGCGCGATGACGAAATAATCACGACGCGTGCAGAGGCCATCTCTCTAGCGCGCAAAGAACTTGAGATGTAGACTCATTAAAATATATGCGTCGACTCGTCCCTATCCTTTTTTCGATTCTCATCGGAGCATCCGCCGTGGCAATTGGCATGGGATTTTATCTCATACGAGCGAATCAAGACAGAGCACATCTGACACAAGAAATCCAAAAAGCCAATCAAACTGCAAAAAATGCAAATATAGAGAGCCACCAGGCAATTCTTGATGCAAATAAGAAGCTCAATACTGCAAATACGGAGATTGCCAAAGCACAAAATGCTCTTCAAATCATGCAGGAAGAACATGACGCTCTCGCAAACGCGATCACACTGGATACGCCAAGGCCATCGGCGATCCGAAGATGGAAAGAGACCGTCAACCTTCAACTTGGTGTATCAATCAAGTTCCCAGCAACAAGCCGTGTTTTTGATAATACCCACGCGGAACTTGTCATTGGACGTCAGATAAAAAATGCGTCTCAATTTAATGACGGACGCTGGTTCTCATTACGACCTTGGAACAATACAGAAGAACAAAATCTTATTACACAATTCACGACTTCGACAGCAGCTGTCTATCTCTCACAGGGGCATCTTCTTATCGGAAGAATCGGTTCCATCGCGAATGGTGGGAGTATTTTTGTGCTCAAAGTCCGTTCTGGTACCTCTCAATATCTCATCTGGGCACGGGATCCTGAACCGTCAACAGATCATGCTACGCTTTTAAAAGTCTTATCAACGCTGAATTTCAAAAAATAAAAACTAAAAAATCTGAGTCTGAATTCTGATTACGACCTTACAACGTTACCTTCCAGTTTTCCACTTCATGTCTCCTGTTATAAACAAACTTTTAGCATGGTACCAGCCTCACAAACGCGATCTCCCGTGGCGAAAAACGCGCAATCCGTATCGAATCTACATTTCCGAGCTCATGTTCCAACAGACACAAGTCGATCGCGTAATTCCGATCTACCGTGCATGGCTAAAACAATTCCCTACATGGGATGCACTTGCAAGCGCAACGACAGCAGAAGTTATTCATGCATGGGCAGGTCTCGGATACAATCGACGAGCGCTCTATGCACACGAAGCGGCAAGATACGTCTCTAAATCCGGCGTTCTTCATGGAGAAAAAGCCTGGCGGAAATTAAAAGGCGTTGGTCCATATACGTCCGCGGCACTTGCAGAGTTTGTAGATCACGAACATGCGATCGTTATTGATACGAACATCCGACGTGTCACTGGTCGTGTTTTTTTTGGAAGGCCTTTTTCAACTTCACAAGACGACTATCAAATCTCTGTCATGCTCATACGCACAACAGCTACAGTTGTGGCACATTGGGATATTCCTCAAGCATTCATGGATCTTGCGCATGCGGTATGCACATCCCGCTTACCACATTGCTCCTCCTGTCCACTCAAGTCTCAATGTCGTACCGCAAAAACTTTTCTATCTGGGAAAACCGTTAAACGGAATATCCAACGAGTAGCCGAACGAATTCATGCGGAAAAACGATCCCCAGACCGAATCTATCGTGGCCGAATCTTGGCATGGATCCGGGACTACGGACCGACGCGTATAACAGAAATTGGTTATCGAATTGATGAGACATTTAATCCAACCGCAGATACAGACTGGCTTATAAGTATGCTTAATCGTATGATCGCTGATGGGTTGCTTGTGCGACAAACGCATGCTATCGTTTCTTTACCTAATTCCTAAGTACTTTTTTATGACTTGTGCAAAATGCAGCACACCCCTTCAGGAGAAGGAACCACATTGCGAAAAATGCCACACCACAATGGATTGCAAGGATGACACATGCTCGTGCCAACAGTGTGGCAATAAAATGGGTAAAGATGAGGTCAAATGCGACGCCTGTTTAGAAAGCAATAAGTAACCCCCAATCGAAACAAAAAAGACCCCTCTGGGTCTTTTTTGTTTCGATTGCGTTAGTAGCTTGACTGGCGAGGAGGACGCTCTTCCATCGGGCGGGCTTTATTCACCGCCACGCGTCGGCCACCCATCTCGGTGCCGTCGTACATGGAAATTGCTTTATCCGCCCCTGCGTCATCCGCCATCTCAACGAAGGCGAAACCGCGCGGGCGTCCGGTCTGACGATCCATCGGAATGAATGTCGAGACCACCTCACCTGCCTGCGAAAACGTATCGCGGAGCTCCTCTTCCGTCATGCGGAATGGAATGCCACCGACGAATAGCTTACTGGGCATGCGTGTGCAACTTATGTTGAATTATCAACGGATATCGTCTGCGCATGACCCTGTCTTCGACGAACTGACGGACCTTCGCACGTACTATCCAAAAAAAAGATAGCATACTTATTAAAAATTGTAAAGAGATACACCATGTCTCTTGACAAGAATAAAAAAAAAGTATTTGACAACAAAAAATATGTTATACTCTATTTATGTTCGCCGTCTATTCCGATTCCGTATCGGAACGCGCAACATCGATCTCGATTTTATCGGGACGAACTTCAAAGAGAGGAGGTAACACTATGCCAGCAAAAAAGAAAGCCACAAAGAAAAAGGTAACGAAGAAGAAAGTAACGAAAAAGAAAGCCACAAAGAAAAAGGTAACGAAGAAGAAAGTAACGAAAAAGAAGAAGCGCTAATTGCTTCGCCTGAAAAGGAGGAAAGCCCCGATCTATTCGGGGCTTTCTTATCAAGAAGAACACTTAAAAGATGATATGCCTTAAAAAATCGTGGATTGTTTTTTCATCGCAACACCTTTGACTTTCACACGGCCGTAAACACCATCATATCCAGGTCGGATCTCTACCTTCCCCTCACGCATAGCGAGGATAGCTGTCGTAATCTCCGAACTCGTAATCCGTTCTAGCTTAGATGTCGGCATGTCTAGCAAAATTTGAAACTCAGAGCGCCCATCAGCCAGTAGTCGCGAAACCTCCGCCATAACCCGTTTTGAAGCTTTCCCAAAACCTAAAACACTACCAACGACTTCCGAGAGCGGAACAATAGACCGAAATGGAACGGCACTCAATGGACGAGGTGCTCCAACTGGACGATCAGCAAGTTCAGCTACACGATGCAGAACACCAATCGTGAGCGGCTTCCCACATTTTGGACAAACGCCCTTTAAGCGTTTCGTTTCACGCGGTTCGCACCAAAAATTGCATGCGGCATGACCATCCGCATGATATTTTCCCTCCTCAGGAAAAAATTCGATCGTTTCAAGAAAATGTTCTATATCGTGCTCAACAAGAATCCGTCGCAATTCCTTAAATGATAATCGTTCTATCTCAAAAATATTTGCTTCGCGTCCAAGATTGTTCAATGAATGCGCATCAGAATTTGAAACGAGAAAAATATGATCAAGTGCGGAAAGCCGCCAATTCATAGCGGGGTCGGACGAGAGTCCTGTTTCAATCGCGTAAATATACTTTGTCAGAGACCCAAAACATTCTTCCAACGAGTCGAATCCAGATTTGGAACCAAAAATAGAGAACCACGGCGTCCATGCATGTGCTGGAATAAATAATATCTGTGAATCCGCTTCTAATGCCATCGTGAGAAGATCTTCGGAATCTATACCGACAATCGGACGACCGTCACTCTTTATATTGCATTGCCGTTCAAGAAGTGCAGAGGTAAGCCGATCAAGCGCAGAAAGCGAAGGGAACACAATAACATGATGGACACGCCGGACTTTTCCTCCACGTTTATAAATACATGAAATCTCGGTTGTGAGCAAAAAATGAGATCGCGATGAGTGATCTTTCAACGCAAACACACCATCTTCAACCTCTTCAAGAAGCGCACCAATATCACTTCGCCATGCGGGATGAAAAGCATCGGATGTTCCGACAAGATCAATCCCCTTTCGTTCACAGGCTTTGGCAATATTTGGGAGTGTCAATGCTTTAGAACACGCCCGCGACCATTGAGAGTGAAGATGAAAATCTGTGATGATACGCATTTATCATTGTCCATTCTGCTTATATGCATCAATGGCTTTTGCTACTTTTCCATCAGGCTTCAGTTCTTCGATAAACAAAATATGTGCTGGATTGATTTCCATCCAATCTTCTGGGCCATGCAATTCGTTCCCTAATTTCAAAAGCGAAACGTCTCCTTGTGATGTATCTTGAGATATACCTTTATTTTCCATATAAATAACTTATTTCGTCGCAGTGGACCCAAGAATCAAAAGGATATCCCCCTTCATCGGAGCCTCGACAGATGGAAGGACGGTCACAGGGGCGTTCAAAACCCGTTGAATCTTCGCAATCGTATTGGGATATGTTGCCCCTTGCCTCACAATCAGAAAGGATGATGGATAAACTGTTTTTGATTTAGCATCTGTCGCAGGAAGCACCGTCAGGCCCGCGGCCTTCAGTTTTGTCACAGTCCTGCCGCCGAGACCAACGACCCCCGCACCGTTTCGGACCTCAATTGTCGCCTTCTCCACTGTTTGCGTAGTCGTCGTCGAAGTTGTCTGAGAATTTACATTCGGTGGAAGTGAAATAGGCAAAACGGACAAAATCTTATCCTTAGACATTGAATATAGAACAGCTTGATTTGACCAAATCAAAAGCTTATCACCCACCTGCGCGTTCTTGTAGAATGTCGGATTCTGACTGCGTAAAAGATCTGCATTTTGAATCGTCGCAACGGTTGGACTCTCGTGTTGTTTCACATTCAAATGCGAAGCTACCTTCGCGATCAACGCCTGGATCTCTTTAGGTGTCGACGTCGGAACCGGAGCTTGAACAACTGTAGTCTGCGAGGCTGGACTCGGTGTAGAGTGTTTTGTCACGAGACTCTTCACACCAAGAATAAGTGCTGTCACTATGATAATAATGACAAGCCCTATCGTAAGCGGTGAAAATCGTGTCGTACCTTTTTGCCTAACTCGTCTGGACTCCGGGGTTGGACAAACTCTATCTTCAGATAAAGATACACTAACTTTTTGTGACCGCGACTTGCGTGTAGTAGTCTTTTTGATCATACCTTTATATAAGTATACCACACCATTATTTCATAGCGAGATAGCTCGTAGCCATTATTTACTTTATGAAGTCGATGTTGTGGTCTCCGTACCTATCAGTGATGTTGTATCGGATTGAGAAGTTGTCGTACTCGTTGGTAAAGAGACAGATGTCATCGTGATTGTCACAGGTGACAAAGATGTCGTGCTAGATGAAGCTGAATTCTTCACATTTAGAGCTTTTGAAGTAACAACTGGTGTATAAAATTCCAATACAGACTTATCCCGATCGCATGCAAATGGAAGGTCACACCGTAAAAACCTTGATTGATGTTACATTCAACTAAATCTCTAACCAAATCTCTAAAAAATACAGACACCTCCCAGCGCCGTCGTGACCGAAGCGCTGGAAGGCAATCTTACTTTTATTTTTGTAGTCGTCCTATTTATTAGGAATCGACATTTTTATTTTATGTGGTCGTCCGAGTGAGGGAATATGATGAAAGAACGAGGCTGACGTCCACATGTATAACCATTGTACAGATTTTGTATTCGATTATGAAATCTTTGCTACGCTCAGCAAAGAATCCATATTTTACGGGTTGTGGACAAAAGCTGTATTATCTGTGGATTCTTTTGCATACATTGTATCTTACTCGTATTTTCCTCCCGTGTTCCATGTATGGAGTATAACAAATTTAAGAAAGATACCAGTACGAGGGGGCATAAACAGCCATCGTCACCCTGAATATAAAAAAATGCTATACTAACAACATACATTGTATGCTTGGACTCATGGAACGGATCGCTGCAGCCAAGGACATGCAGCAAAAGATAAAAGCCGAACAACAAGCACAGTCCGAAGCCGAAACGGCACGGGCTACTTTGATATCCAACCGAGATCAAATTGATACAAAACTTGCTGCAATGACAAGCGATGTAGAAGATGCGAAAAAAGCATTAAAAGAGGCAGCGGAGTTAGAGAAGGACAATGCACTTGATCCAAAAGTCAGGACGATTATCAAAGAAGTCAAGATAGAAGCAGATATAAAACAACAAACATACACAGAACTTCAGACACAACTCTCGGAGATCAATACAAAACTTACAAAGATCGAGAGCAGCACTACACTTCCGATTGATACCCAAAACTCAGCATCACTTTCCAAAGATGATTCTCTCGGAAGAGCACCATTGATAAAAAAAATAACGATCTCTAAACCAGCGGAAGTAACAAATACTAAAATCGTAGATCATCCTTCCGTGCAGGCAACTAAAATACTGCCGACGGAAACGGCAGTTAAAATAGAAGAGACAACTAAAAATGAACAGCGAACAAACGGACCGATACAAATTAGAGAAATGTTAGCAAAACTTACATACCAACCAGGTATAACGCGCGCTGATGCAATCAACGAATTACTAAACGTAATCACAGAAGGCGCACCATTCAAAAAAGGAGAAGCGCCGGCTCTTGAGACAATAAATAGAGATGGACTACTCCTCCTAACTAACCTCTTAAACGAGCTAGCGCAATCTACATCGGAACAATTACCTTCGGATATTATCATAAAATATGCGACAACTATTCACGATGCACTCGCATATACCAAGATATAAAAAACATACTCAACAAAAATAAAAAACCCCATTTCTATGGAGTTTTTTATTTAGTCCGGCAACGGGCTACTCTTCCAGGACCGGATTGGGTCCAAGTACCATCGCTGCTAGCGGGCTTAACTGCTGTGTTCGGAATGGGAACAGGTGTGACACCGCTGCTTAAGCCACCGGCCTCGAACGTTTGCACTGGAACTCAAAACTGAGGCAAACACACGGGGCCGAAAGCTGACCTTGATCGGAGGTCATACGTGTAAGGCATGTTCTGGGGGTAAATCTTTTTTTTGCGTGTGCAATTTATCTAGTACCTTGCCATCCAAGAAACATCAGTATGACATTTTATCTTAGATGGCCGAAGCATTGAGCTATTAGTACCGCTCGGCTCCAACCCTTACGGGCCTTCCACCTACGGCCTATCAACCTCCTCGTCTCGAAGGGCTCTTATAACGAACACTTATCTTGAGAACGGCTTCACGCTTATATGCTTTCAGCGTTTATCCGTGCCGAACGTAGCTACCCTGCGATGCCCTTGGTAGAACAGCAGGTGCACTAGAGGTTCGTGAATCTCGGTCCTCTCGTACTAGAGATCCGCTCTCTCAATGTTCCACGCGCGCAGTAGACAGGAGACCGAACTGTCTCACGACGTTCTGAACCCAGCTCGCGTACCGCTTTAATTGGCGAACAGCCAAACCCTTGGGACCTTCTTCAGCCCCAGG
>QIKL01000053.1 GCA_003231955.1 Candidatus Uhrbacteria bacterium
AAAAGAAGTAGTCTTCGGACATCCTGACGCGATACCGGAAGCGCGCGGACGGATGAATGTTGCACAGCTTCTCGGTAGTTCTCGGCGCCAGATTCGGTCCACACCAGAGCTTATGTCACAGATCAGCGGGAATACGGGACTCCGTACATCTGCGGAACGCGCCATGCCTGGCGCCCACGCAACGGCGCAACAGTTTAATGAACCGCTCAATGAACGACAGGCAAACGCCATGGTGGCCGCGTCAGGCGCATATACGGCGGCCCCGCCGCAAACAACGGATGCTGCTGGGATGTCTCGGCTTGCGGACGTTCAGCATGAGGCATTGGTGAGCGGCCTGCCGAGTGCGGTTGCGACCAACTACGATACAGGGGCCGGTACGTACCGTAATGAACAAAGCCGTACCGCCCATCGTATGAATATTGATTCTGCATTAGATCATGTTGATGATCCAGATACGGCCGCTCAGACGTCTTCACTTAGTACGCTTGCAAATATAGATCCAGATCTTGTTAAACGCGGTGGGGAGATGCAAAATGTCGTTGTTGATGCGTTTCGCAATCGCGCCGATAAGATTAAAAAATATTTTGCACAAGCTTCGGACAAACAGAGTAAGAAGTTGGGTGTAGTTATGAAAGCGCTCGCGCAGCAGGCTGAGGGCGTCCTGGATCGTGGCGGACCGACGAACGGCGCTGAGCGCCATTTAGTCGAACTCCGGTCCAACTTCGGCGGAAAGGCTATGCACAATATGGGGCAGAGCAAGCGAAAAGGAAAGAATCGAAACGCGTAGTGTATGCCAATCACTCGACAGTCGTATGGAGACCTGTTTGAAATGCCTGCAGGGCTCCGTAAGTTCGTTTTGTCTAAAGAATTCGACAATGCGGACATGACGTTACAAAAGACATACAATCTCTCGTCAGAGCAGACGACAAAAATGGGGGATGAGATTATGTCTGCGATTTATAATGACGAAGATTTGTCTACCGCGGTTGAAAATATCAAACAAGTGGTCGTCCCATCACCCGTGGATAATACGAATTGGAAAGATTTTTTGGCCGATATGCTCAAGCTTGAAATTTGGCCATTGCGGGAGTTGTTTGGGCAGGAACTAACCACTGTCCTTGGATCTGGGCAAATCAGTACGGCCGGATGGCCGCCATTTCGGGTTTTGCTCAGGCCACTTACATATTCTGGTGCGGCAACAGAAGTTGCGCAGGCAGCAAAGTTTAGCCTAATGGGGGCGCATCTGCGCAAGCGTCTCCGCGATCTTATCATGAGTCGTGTTAAAGGTGTGCGCGTTGATGCACAAGTACGCGATTCATTAATTCGGCCTGTTGAATTCGGCGGCGTGGGAATGGATCGGCAAACGGCGGACACGGCGATTGTGGAGATGAACCAACTTATCTCACAAGTGAAGATTATGTCTGAGGATCAGTATGCGGATTGGTTGGCTGAGGACACGCAAAAGAAGACCGAAGCGGAAAAGTCTACTTCGACGGAGCCGGAGACATCTGAAGATAAAGAAATCGCGGAAATTAGAGCTAAAATGCCGTCAGCACCATCAATCCAGAGTGTCCTTGATGCATCAGTCGAGAAGACGCTTACTGAATTTCCGTATAAGCCGACGGATCCATATCTTGCCCGGCGTCTTCAGCATGTAATTGCATCACGGTTTCGCGACGTACGAAGCTCGTTTGATGTCCAGCGGCTCCTGTGTCGTGATCCGAAGGTGGGCGGTATGGGGCTCGACAAGCCGATGGCGGATCAGATCTCAGCTAAAATTGAAGAAGCATATAAAACCTTTCATGATCCGATTATGGCAGAAGAAAAGCAAAAACTTGAGAAGCAGGCAGAGATCCAGCATCAGAAGATTGAGGAACGGAAGGAACGGGAGTCGGAAGAGCATGCGCAATGGTATCAGGAGCGAATTCTTGCACGGAAAAAGAAAGAGAAACAAAAAAAGAAACTCGTCGAGACGATGCGGGAGACAATGTCTGCCTATGCCGCCGGTCCGACGACGCCCATTGCCGTTCCAACGGATATTAAAGAACAGAAAAAAGAAACGGCGCGATTTGGACACATGGTCCAAGCTGTGAATGCTGGTGCGAAGTCCGTGACGCCAGCTACGGAGCAAACGGTACCCGTTATTCCAAGCGCGGCGGCGGTTTTAACTGCAGGTCGTGTAGCGCGACCTGAAATCAAAGTTTCGATGGAGACAGTTAAGCTCCAGAAGGCACAGTCAGACATAAAACCGCATATGGACGGTGTTGTCTCCGCTACTACCGCAAAAAGGGGTCCGAGACTTGTTGGTCTGGTCGAAGAATTACGCTCGTTAACGCCTGCAAAATTTCGACGGTTAGGAAAAGACCCTGAAGCCTCGACACAAAAGATTTTGCAGAAGATTGATATTATGGGCCAGGAATCATTTAAGAAACGGTTGAGCGGTATCCAAGCGTGGCAGGCGTCGCCCCTCCAGGAGGCGTATGTTCGGCTTGTTTCCGAATCTTTTAAGCAGGGGAAGCCAATCGTGGATCTTGCGAACGAAAAACGGGCGGCAGGGGAGGACGTACTACGCCCCGAGGAAGTCAACGCTATTATTTCGTTGAACAGTAAGCTACACTATTAGAGCCTCCTTTTTTATCACTACCCATGCCCGAAAAGTTCATCGTTCCCCAATTCATCGATAAAGAAGATAAAATCCTCGGACCGATCACGGTGCGTCAATTTTTGATTGTCCTTGCTACGGTTTTTATTGTTTTTATTGCCTTTAAGTTATTAGCCCTTCCGTATTTTATTTTTGTTGCCGTTATTGCAAGCGGACTTGGTGGGACGTTTGGATTTCTTAAGGTCAATGGCCAGCCGTTTCATATTTTCTTTATCAACGCACTACAAACATTTTCCCGTCCCGCACTCCGGGTGTGGGATAAGACGTATACGGATGCGGAGATCCGTGCATGGATACATGTGGAGATTTCGCCGCCAGTCAAAGTAACGCAAAAGAAAGAGCGGCCGGAGTCAACACGTCTGCGTGACCTTTCGCTTATCGTCAATACGGGAGGGGTTTATAAACCTGAGGACGATACAGTTGTTTCCTCAAAAGATTTTGTATAGCTATGCAAAGCAAGAAACTAGCAGGATCTAAACCAGGAGTACCATCCCAGCGGTATTTGGATATCGCGGAGATTAAAGAAGATGTCGCAGTTATGAAAGATGGGACGATCCGCGCTGTACTTCTTGTCTCCAGCATCAATTTTGCGTTAAAATCTGTGGATGAGCAGAATGCTATTGTGCAGGCATACATGCAATTTTTAAACTCGCTTGATTTTCCAATTCAGGTTGTTATTCAGTCTCGGCGTATGAATATCGACGATTATTTACGTCGGCTAAGGGAATCCGAGAAGACGCAGACAAACGATCTTCTACGTCGCCAGATTGCCGACTATCGTGATTATATTAAACAGCTCGTGGATCTGGGTGATATTATGCAGAAAAAGTTTTTTATTACTGTCCCGCTTGATCCTACAACCGACAGGCAAAAGGGATTCTTCCAACGCCTCTCCGAAATTTTATCGCCAGCGATCGCTGTAAAACTTTCGGAAGGCAAATTCCGTTCACATAAGCAGTCCCTCATGCTCCGCGTTAATACAATCATCGGCGGGTTGCAAGCCATGTCGTTGAATGCCGTCATGCTTGATACACAGAGTCTTATTGAGCTTTTTTATACGGTGTATAATCCAGAACTATTCGAAAGCGAACGTATGGTGGAAATGAATAAACTTCAACTTGAAGGATAAATATGGCGATTAAGATCAAGAAAAAGAAAGGTTTCGATGCTTCTGCTCTCACCAAGGGAGGGGTTGGGCTTAAGAAAGGGCCATCCAAATCAGAACGGAAGAAGGAAGCCGAGACGGAGCGCATTGCACTTGAGGAAGAGCGCGTTTATCGCAAAGGCGTCGCTTCTATCAAAGATCTTATCGCGCCGAGCTCAATGAAGGTTGAGCCAAATTTTGTCCGTTTGGGCGACGTGTGGGTCCGTACACTCTTTATTGTTACCTACCCTCGCTATGTTACTGTCGGATGGGCATCGCCAATTATCAACTTGAACGCACAGATGGATATCGCGATGTTCTTTTACCCCATCAAAGCGGCTGTTGTCTTAAAACAGCTTAAAAAGAAGGTCGGCATCGTTGAGGCACAAATTGCTTCTGACGCGGAAAGTGGCAAACCACGTGATCCAATCTCTGAGACTGCGCTTCGCGATATTGAGCAGCTACGTGACGATCTCACACAGGGGATTGAGCATTTTTTTCAGTTTGCATTTTACTGCACATTTTATTCCACATCGCTTGAGGAGCTTGAGCGGCTGTCGAATACCGTCGAATCTACCTTCGGATCAATGCTCATTTATACTAAACGTGCGTACTTTCAGGCGGAGCAGGGTTTTAATTCTACTTTGCCGATTGGCAATGACGAGCTCATGATCACTTTTAATATGAGTACATCGCCGCTCGCGTCGTCCTTTCCGTTTACTTCCGCTGAACTGACGAGCGATAATGGAGTGTTGTACGGGATTAATCGGCACAACAACTCGCTCATTATCTTTGACCGTTTTTCTCTCCAGAATGCCAATGCGGTCGTATTTGCTACCTCTGGGGCTGGTAAATCTTATTTTGTAAAGCTCGAAATCCTACGTACGATGATGCTGGGGACGGATGTCATTGTCATTGATCCAGAAATGGAGTACAAGCACCTTTCCGATGCGGTTGGCGGTACCTACATCAGCCTCGCGTTGTCATCAAACGCGAAGATCAATCCATTTGATCTCCCTCGTCCGTCTAGCGAGTCAATGTCGACTGAAGATATTATCCGAAGCGCTGTCATCACCATCAAAGGTCTACTCAAACTTATGCTTGGTAAGCTCACTGTGGCCGAGGATTCTATTTTGGACCGTGGACTTCTCGAGACGTATGCAAAAAAGGATATCGTTCCTGGAGCAGATCTCAGCACCATTGAGCCGCCTATCCTTCAGGATTTTCAAGATATCCTCGAAGGAATGGAGGGAACGGATGATCTTGTTCTGCGTCTTAAGAAATACACTGAAGGGACATTTTCTGGGCTTCTTAATTCACCGACTACCGTCAAGATGAACAATCAGTTTGTCGTATTTTCGGTTCGTGACTTGGAAGATGAACTGCGTCCCGTTGCCATCTACACCATCATTAATTACATTTGGAATGTGGTGCGGTCCGAACGTAAAAAACGTATCCTCGCCATTGATGAAGCGTGGTGGCTTATGCAAAACGAGGATTCCGCTAAATTTATTTTTGCGCTTGTCAAACGTTGCCGTAAATATTATATGGGCATCACGACAATCACACAGGATGTGAATGATTTTCTTACTTCGCCGTACGGTCAGGCGATCGTCACAAATTCTTCAATGCAGCTCCTCATGAAGCAATCACCAGCGTCGATTGATCTTATTGCACGCGTTTTTCTTCTCACACAGTCGGAAAAATATCTTCTCCTCGAATCCGGCAGAGGAGAAGGGATCTTTTTTGCGGGACAAAAACACGCCGCGATTCAAGTTGTGGCGTCATATACGGAAGATCAGATTGTGACGACAGATCCAAACCAGCTCCTCAAGATTGAGAAAGCAAAGAAAGAATTCAATCAATCGCTCGGTCAGCAGGGTACGGCGTGACCTATTCTCATATGTCCAAACGAACAAAGTTATTCCTCATTATTTTTTTCGGACTGCTCCTGCTCCTTGTCGGAGTTTGGATCTTTCTTCAACCAATCTTAAACCAGCGGTCTGCGGCGCCACAGCCGCCGTCGTTGCAGAACAGCACGCCATACGTTCCGCCGAGTAATGCATCGAATGTATCTCGAACTTCGACGAGTACACTAAAAGCTCCATCACAGCCGCCTCCTATTAATGTACTCGTGCAACTTCAGAACCGGGCTAAGAGTCTTACCGAACAAATAGGCTCTGGGTCCAGCCAAGATGGATTCTTAGGATATCAAGACGCGGAACTTAATATGACGTCCAAAGGGCAACAGGCTATTCGTGCAGAGCAGAAAGTTCTTCAACAGGCGCATCCGTTATCTGGCTCTCTCTATACGTTATCGACACGTGCAGTTTCGTCTGTAATTATATCTGGTTCTGCTGGGGATTTGAAGATTATTGTCGCGGTTGAGACTATTCAGACGGAGAATGCGGGTATTGCGGGCATTACGCCATCATCTAGTGCGAAGCGTGTGACTGTGACATTTCTCAAACAATCAGGCGGCGGATATCTCGCGGATAGGATTACACAGCAAAACGTGGATTTATAGGAAAACGGATAGTGGTGGCTTGACAGCGTCGTAAAGATATGGCAGCGGATAGAGTATGCATCCGTTAACGTTTGTGATTGAGAGTCTGTTCCCGACACGCTGTGTTTCCTGCCGTGAGGGCGGAGACTGGTGGTGCGCCGCATGCCGGACACAGGCCGGTTATGTTTTTCGAGATCCATGCGCATCGTGTGCCAGTCTTGTTCGTGAGCATTCTTGTGAACGGTCTGATGCACTAGATGGACTTACAGCCGCTGGATTTTATCACGCCAGGACGCTTCGTGATATGCTTCAGGCATTAAAATATCACGGCGTCCGATGTGTTCTTCCATCTGTTCGTATATTTTTTCATGAATGGAAAGAGCAGCGCCTTGATCCGTGGCCGTGGGTTGGCGTTTCCGCACTTGCGATTCAGCATCTGCCGGCAGCTGTAAACCGTGTCCGGGAGCGCGGCTTTGACCAAGCGATAATGTTCACGGAGATTGTTTGTCAGGAGATCGTTCCGTGGGCTGTGCGTGTCGATTTACTTGTCCGTTCGTCTTCCGCCACGACGCAAGCTTCACTCGTACATGGATCTCTCCGTGACGCAAATATTCGCGGTGCATTCTCTATTCACGCAGGCTCTATCGTTCCGTCGGAGATTCTTCTTGTGGACGACGTGGTTACGACAGGTTCTACAATGCGCGAAGCTGCACGCATTCTTCGCGCAGCTGGTGCACAAAAGGTCTATGGTATCGCATTTGCTGTTGGCGCGTGAGACGTCAAACCCCGGTAGATTACCGGGGTTTGATTCTGGTGCGACCGAGACGATTCGAACGTCTGACCTCCTCCTTCGCAGGGAGGCGCTCTATCCAGCTGAGCTACGGCCGCAAATTCTTTTTTAGATCTTCAGGAACCGGCCGAATATATCAGAAAGATGCTCTTCATGCAAGTCTAAATTCTCCTTCACATATTGCCGTAGACAATTCCGTAAAGCTACTGGATCTTGGTCCATAAGTGATATTCGGATCCGTCCTTTGACAGCCGAAGTCGGTTCAATATAAAGGATCTTCGTTTCTGGCGGGTGGTAGATAATAGAGAAGTCATGGATTTGATTATAAAAGTATAGATTCCCGTCTATCACAACACCATTTTGTCCAATTTGGATTAACACAGTATGCGGTTTTTCATTTCCGGCCAGAATCAGGATCAATGCTATGATGAAGATAATAAAAGCAAAAAGGTAGTTCCCTGTGAAGACTGCATACACTACAAACGCGAACGCAATGAGACTCATCCATAGATACCAGTGCGGGTGTCGTTCTTGGTGATCCCATGCTGGGGCCTCCCACACAAACAAATCTTGTGCTTCACTAATCTTCTCAAGGAATTCTGGAGAATATGGCATATCTTAAAGAGTGTACCATCCGGACGGGGCAAAAAGAACCTGCAGGTCAGGACGTTTGATTTTGATGGATATGAACGACGCGTTGGGGGAAGGGGAATTCGATACCTTCACGATCAAAGGCAATCTTTAAGCGACGGCGGAATTCTCCTGCCACCCCCCACTGCTTCATAGGCTCAACATCTCCAAGGATGCGGATCATGACAGCGGAATCTCCAAATTCGTCTACGCGGAGAAATTTAGGCGCAGTACGGATTGATGCTTTGAATGTCGGATCCGCTGCAAGTTCCATCCCGACGGCGTTTATAGTCTCTGTGACTTTCGCAAGGTCGGCATCATATCCTACACCGACGGTGAGATTTACACGCGCGAAGTCCCGCGACATGTTAGAGGAAGTTTTTATTTCGCCATTGGGGATGGTGTGGACGGTACCGTCCATGTCTCTGAGGATCGTTACACGTAAATTAATGTCTTCAACCACACCACTAAATCCGTCAATAGCAACTACGTCGCCGACGCGATATTGATTTTCAATGATAATAAAGAGTCCGCTAATAATATCGCGAATCAGATACTGCCCGCCGAATCCGACGGCGATGCCGACGATTCCAGCGCCGGCAATGAGCGGAGCGATATTCAATCCAAGCTCCGCAAGTACGAGCATGAGGACGATGATCCAGAATATGACATCGAAAGTCGTGGAAAATACTTTGATAAGCGTATCTTCGCGCTTTCGTTCTGCGTCCTTCGTCGCATAGGAATCTGGCCTGACGAGTTTGCGTATGACGCGGCCGATTGAGGTATTTACGATAAATCTAATGATGTATGCCCCGACGATAACGAGGATGATACGCATCCACCATGAGTCGGACCACGATAGGATGATATTGAGAATTTTGGAGTTTAGCATGCTCCTAACCTATCCCCTTTTAAAGGATTCGTAAACCCTTCCAAAAAAAATATCGTAAATGATGTCTTCTGTCCTTCGGTCATGTATTTTTCGTTATATCATATATGTATCCCGACGAGAGATTTTTTTGGATATTCGTCGGTTTGTCGAGCGTGAGATGATGTCTACGGTGTAGAATAGAGTCTTTTTAAGAGTATTACATCCGTGATGCAGTGACGAGATAAAAATTCTCAGATAAGTTTTTTATTTCTACTACTTTTAAACCCGCTTTCTCCATTAAGATAGTGGTTTCTTTCTCACTGATCCTTATAGAGAGTGGGGGACCCATTTCGGTCTGTATTTTTTTCCAATCCAGATTTACGAGCTTCCCATGGGGAGACAGCATCGCTCTTGCATTCCTCAATACTTTTAGAGGGTCTCGAAAATCATGTAAAACTGTGCCATAAAAAATAATGTCCGCGCATCCTTGGCAAAAGATTGTTGCCTCTGCTTCTTTTATTTCTGTATGTATATTTTTCAAACCAGCGCTTTGTGCCTTTTCCTGTAGCCTTTTGATAGATTCTTTATCAATATCAACGCCGTAAACTTTTCCAGTACTGCCAACTATTTTTGCTGCTGGTAATGCAAAAAAACCGTCATTGCATCCAATATCCATGAATACCATTCCTTCTTGTAAACCTATAGTAGTTAATATCTCTTCTGGATTTTGTATGTCTCGCCGCTGAGCTTCGTTATAATGAAATGCTCCGTGATGATGTATATGCTCCATGCAACATACTATAGCACGCTATCTCTTCATTTTTTTTAATTTTGTCTTTCACAACAACTTGATAAACTGCGTGGCATTCAAGAGGATGTTTGAGATCGTTTCGGATGTCGGCTTACAAACATATTATTTTTGATATAGAAACGCCAAGGAAGCTCAGTACCGTGTTTGATACCGATGCGGCCAGAGATGCCGATGTCTTTGTGAGGAATCTCCGGAGCATTATAAATGTCGAAGTCATTTGTAATGGGATTGGTATTTTGGCGTTTGTCGATACCGAAAGCTTTACAAAACTTTGCGGGTCCATTGGTAAGCTGATGCTCGTCGGTTACTCCTCGGCGTCTTTTCATAAGCGGGAGTCCTGAAAGCGGTTCTATGGCGCGTATAAGCACTGCACCCGCACCATTTTTGTTGGTTGTTATATTGGCACAGTAATGCATGCCATAAGTGAAATACACATACCAATGACCGTAAGTATCGCGCATTGGCGCGCTTTTAGGAGTTATGCGATGCGCATGTGATGCTACGTCGGTAGTATACGCTTCAGTTTCGACGATTCTGCCAGTACACGGACCTTTACGCACGATCTTTCCAAGGAGACGTGGCGCAATGTCGACTGCATCTCCCGCAAACCATGAATGGGGAAGTGGTTTCATGTGTATACTTATTGTATTTTGATCTGATTTGGATCGTGAATTACCATCTTCGCATGGTTTTTGTAAGATGTGATAGGGCCTGTGATCGTGATGGATCTGCCCTGATAACGTGTTAGCGAATCAAATTTTGATTTATCTTTGGCAAAAATAACTGCTGAGAATGGGCAGTTCTTATAGTTTGTGCAGTAGTCAAAAAAAGTAGTGCCAGATTTTGCTGTGTATACGTTTACAACAATGCCGTGTACGGAGGCCGTTTGACCAATATATTTGGATGCGTCTGTGTAGTTATAGGTGCCAGATGGAGATGTCGATGTATTTTTGATCGCACTGGTTAGATGTACTGTTGTTGGCAGCGCTCCAGCGTTGTTTGTCGCAAGGAGCTGTTTTAGTATTGCTTCGTAGCGTGTACGCAATTCTGGATCTGTACCAATCTCAAGCACCTCATCGTTTTTTGTTGTTGCTGAGTTCGTCCAATTATAACTACCGCTTGCATAAGCATTTTCGGTGACAAGTGCTTTTATGTGCATGATGCCAGATCTGTGTACTTGTGTTTCTACAGGGATATTAGCTGCGCGCAACGTCGCGATGATCGGCGCTTCGTATGGAGTGGTACTATTTTCTCTATCTACGATTCCGCGTACATCCACGCCACGCTCTTTTGCGCGCACGAGTGCGTCGGCTACATCTTGGAGCGTGAATTCGTATATAGCAAAATGTACATATTGTTTTGCGTGATTGATGAGCGAAATAAGCTCCGCATCGTTGTGCTTCTTATCGAGACTGTAAAACACATGCACGCTTCCAGGCACTGGTGTCGCATCCACCGTGCTGTTCCCCGCGGAAGGTGTAATGTTAACAGCATGTGCGCCAACGAGATAGCCGATAATGCCCGCGAGTGTTATTGCTAACACTGGTGAAACGAGCTTTATGTGAGCTGGCCGATTCATGTGCGCACTATAACACGAAATACATTGTTCCTTAGCAGTTTATGCGTCATACTGGGCGCGACGGTTATTACATTTTACCCACATGCACATCTACCTAGGCCTTAAACACAAGCATATCCGCAAAGAAAAAGAAGCGCGTGGAGAACGAAGTGTGTCTGTGGGTGTTGTTCCCAATTCTCCATACCTACGGTTTCTTGATAAAACGACATTCATTGCCGGTATTATTGGTCCTTTTACGGTTATCCCACAGATTTATCAGATATTTAGCACGCGTCAAGCGACGGGGGTTTCAGCTATCTCGTGGATTCTTATGTTTATCATGACCGCCCCTTGGATATTCTACGGCGTAGCACACAAAGATAAAACGATTATCGTAAGTTTTATTCTCTGGGAAGTTATGAATTTATTAGTTGTCATTGGTACGCTGATGTACGGTGGACATATGTGGTAGCTATTTTTTTATTTTTTAGCACTTGGTGTGTAAGGTTGAAATAATCGTTGCGTTGTGTTGTAAAGATAAAAGGTGCAAAATACAGTCTAACGATATTCTAGTCTAGCGGAAAGCGTATTTTTTTTGCGGTTCATACTGAGAAGATATCGTATGAACTGTAATAGTCATCTCTATTTATTTTAGGTCACTCGCACGCCTGAATTCTTTAATGTCAACATTTATCGGTAATGCGATATAGATATTTCTAGTATACTTTTTTTGTTTCGGCGGTAATCCTTGGTTTTTTCTTTGTTGTTTGTAAGGTATCGGCTCCTCTATTTCTGCTATACAAACATAACCTTTTGGGCCAGCATATTTTTTTGCTGTTTCAATGTCAGAAGTAAAATAGATAACGCCGCCTTCCATAACATTCATTTTTTCTACTCTTGTAGGTGTTTTGAACGTATCAAAATTATTTTTTGTACCATGATACAGCACCTTTTTACCCTCAGGTGTTTTTTGCGGCGGAATTTCACAACCTTTCATAATTTTATGATATTAAAAAAATAAAATGTAAGTATAAGACTAGTCGCCTCTTCATAACTTTGTACTGTTGATAGCAGTTTAGCATACAGCAACAATACTGCTGTTCTCAGGCTTTTAGAGTTGAATCTAAACTCGCATCCTTTTGTGCGTTTATCTCGTTTATATTTGCTTTCCCCCGCTTTGCTTCAAAGAAAGTTTGAACAGCGTTTAGAAGGTATAATTTTGCGGTGAGATTGTAACCTTGTACACGAATCTTTTTTTGAATAGAACCCTGACT